>NZ_JBSHGQ010000015.1:0-74142 GCF_053617895.1 Microbacterium sp. NPDC055683
CGGGATCCGCTCCCGGGGCCGGCTCTCTGCATCCCCGCTAGGCGACCAGCCGGCCGCTCTCGAGCCGGATGACGCGGTCGGCGGTGGCGATGGAGACCTCGTCGTGCGTGACGCACGCGACGGCGGCGCCTCGTGCCGCCTCCTCGGCGAGGATCTCCCGCGTGCGCTCCCTGCTGCGCGCGTCGAGTCCGGCCGCCGGCTCGTCGAGGAGCAGGATGGCGGGCCGCCGAACGATGCCCTGGGCCAGTAGCGCGCGCTGCCGCTGACCGCCGGAGAGCTCCGCGAACGGGCGGCGCTCGAGCCCGGACAGCTCGACCCGCGAGAGCGCGTCGGCGACCGCCGCGCGTCGCGCGCGCCTGGCCATCCGCCCGGCCCACGTGCCCATCGTGACGAC
Organism: Microbacterium sp. NPDC055683; assembly: GCF_053617895.1. Lineage (NCBI taxonomy): Bacteria > Bacillati > Actinomycetota > Actinomycetes > Micrococcales > Microbacteriaceae > Microbacterium > Microbacterium sp. NPDC055683. The sequence continues at coordinate 395 of NZ_JBSHGQ010000015.1, forward strand.
CTCGGCGACCGTGAGCGGCAGGGCATCAGGGGCCTCGGGTCGCTGCACCACGAGTGCCAGATCGCCCTCGCGCGCAACGCTCCCGCTGCGCGGACGGCGCACACCTGCGAGCAGCTCGACGAGCGTCGACTTGCCCGATCCGTTCGCGCCGGCGACCGCGGCGACGGCACCGCGATCCAGGTGCACGGAGACGTCATGCAGCACGTCGGAGCCGTCGTAGGCGTAGCAGAGCGAGCGGGCGAGGACGGCGGGTCGGTGGGAGCGCATCCGCCCCACTATAGCAATTGATAATCGTTCTCATTTTGAGCTAGAGTCGGCGATCGTGTCCTGGCTCCTCGATCCCCTCCGCGCCGACTTCGTGCTGCGGGCGCTCCTCGGCGGCGCGCTCGTGGCCGTCATCTGCGGCGTCGTCGGAACGTGGGTGGTCATCCGCGGGATGGCCTTCCTCGGTGAGGCGATCGGGCACGGCATGCTGCCCGGCGTCGCTCTCGCGACCGTGCTGGGCGCCCCCGTGCTCATCGGCGCCGCGGTCTCGGCTGCCGTCATGAGCGGCGCGATCGGACTGCTGCAGCGGCGCGGCCGGCTGTCGTACGACACGAGCATCGGCCTGCTGTTCGTGGGGATGCTCTCGCTCGGCGTCATCATCGTGTCGCACTCGCGCAGCTTCGCCACCGATGCGACGGCGATGCTCTTCGGCGATGTGCTCGCGGTCGACACGGGCGACATCGTCGTGCTGGCGGGCGCGCTCGTCGTCACGATCGCGGTCGCCGTGTCGTTCCACCGCGCGTTCGTCGCGGCCGCGTTCGACCGGCGCATCGCCCGGACCCTCGGGCTCCGCCCGCAGGCGGCGCACGTCGCGCTCGTCGGGCTCGTGACCCTCGCCGTCGTCGCGTCGTACCAGGCGGTCGGATCGCTCCTCGTCGTCGGGCTGCTGCTCGCGCCGGCCGTGGCCGCGCGCCCGTGGACGACGCGGATCCCCGCCACCATGGCGCTCGCGTCGGCGGTCGGCGTGCTCGCCGTCGCCACGGGCCTGGTCGTGTCGTGGAACGCGGGGACGGCGGCGGGCGCGTCGATCGCGTGCGCCGCCATCCTCTTCGCCGGCGCGTCCGGCGTGCTCAGCGGGGTGCTCGACTCCGTGCGCCGCCGGCCCCACGGCCGGCAGGTGGGGGGAACCGACCGCCTCCTCGCCGCCGAGCCGGCCGGAACCACTCACCAGCGAGCCGTCGCGTCGTCGGCGGTGTCGCGATGACCCGGAAGGAATCCATGACCCCGCTCCGCTCGTCCGTCCTCCTGCTCGCCGCGGGTGCCGCAGCCGTGCTTCTCACGGGATGCGCCGCCGCGACGCCGGGCACGGCCGCGCCGACTCCGACGTCGGCTGCGGAGGGCGACGGCCACGGCGCGATCTCGGGAGCCGTCGAGGTGGCGGAGCCCCCTCTGCAGCTCGTCGCGGTCGACGACGCCGGCACCGTGGGCATCCTCGACCTGCTCGACGGGACGGCGGCGCCACTCGACGCGATCGGAGCGCCGCACGCGGTCGCCACCGACGGCCGGTACGTGTTCGCGACGACCGACGCCGGCGTCGAGATCGTCGACAGTGGCGTGTGGACGTGGGACCACGTCGACCACTTCCACTACTACCGGGCGACGCCGGCGGTGCTCGGCGCCGTGGAGGGGGCCGGGCCCGCCGTCGTCGCCACGGGACCGCTCTCGACCGCGGGGGCGACGGGCGTCTTCTTCTCCGGCTCGGGTGAGGCGGTCCTGCTCGACAACGCCGCCCTCGCCGACGGCGCGATCGTCGAGCTGTTCCGGCTCGAGACGGGCGCCGCATCGGGCGTCGTCGCGCCGATCGACGACGGGGCCGTCGTCGCGACGGACGACCGCGTCCGCGTCGTGACGTCGAATGGCGCGGACACGGGCGCCGAGACGTCGTGCCCCGACCCTTCCGGCAGCATCACGACGCGGGTGGGCCTCGTGATCGGATGCGCCGACGGGGCCGTGCTCGCGACAGAGGCGGATGGCGAGGTGGTGTTCGAGGACATCCCCCTGCCCGAGGGCATGGAGCGGCCGACCTCGTTCGACGGCAGGAAGGGCCGGCCGACGGTGGCGGGGCTCCTCCCCGGAACGGGCTACGCCCTCCTCGACACCCGGGAGCGGACGTGGCAGGTCGTCGAGACCGACCCCGACCTGGTGCGGGTGAGCGCCGTCGACGACGCGGACGGACACGTCGTCGCGCTCGACGCGTCGGGTCGCGTCAGGGTCTACGTCGACGGTGCCGAGATCGCCGCGACCGAGCCGCTCGTGGACGTCCTCGACGAGGGGGTCTCGCTCACGGTCGACGCGCAGCGCGCCTACGTCAACGCCCCCGGCGCGGGCGTCGTCCACGAGATCGCCTACGCCGACGGCGCGCGCGTCGCGCGCTCGCTCGAGACGCCCGTCGCCCCCGACTTCGTGGCGGAGGTCGGGCGATGAAGCGGATGGCGATGGTCGCGGCGGCGGTGCTCCTCGCGCTCACGGGGTGTGCGACCGACGCCGCGGCGGACGGGACGCCGCACGTCGTGGTGACGACGAACATCCTCGGCGACGTCGTGCAGGAGGTGGCGGGCGATGCGGTGGAGGTGACGACGCTCATGAAGCCCAACGCCGACCCTCACTCGTTCGAGATCTCCGCCCAGGAGGCGGCCCTCCTCCAGGAGGCCGACCTCGTCGTGTCGAACGGCCTCGGTCTCGAAGAGGGGCTGCAGCAGCACCTCGACCGTGCCGCGTCGGCGGGGGCGGACATGATCGTCGCTGGCGACGAGATCGACGCGCTCGCCTACTCGGAGGAGACGGCCGAAGGGGCGCCCGACCCGCACTTCTGGACGGACCCCGCGCGGATGGTCGACGTCGTCGACGCCCTCGAGGCCGCGCTCATCGAGATCGACGGCATCGACGTCGGCGCCGTGCGCGACGGCGCGGACGCCTACCGCGCGGAGCTCGCCGCGCTCGACGCGCAGATGACCGACGCGTTCGCGGCCATCCCCGCCGCCGAGCGTGCGCTCGTGACGAACCACCACGTGTTCGGATACCTCGCGGACCGTTTCGACTTCCGGGTCGTGGGTGCCGTCATCCCGGGTGGGACGACGCTCGCGGCGCCGAGCGCGGCCGACCTGCGCGATCTCGCCGAGGCGATCGACGACGCCGGCGTCGCCGCGATCTTCGCGGAGTCGTCACAGCCCGACCGCCTCGTGCAGGTGCTCGCGAGCGAGGTCGGCATCGACGTCGACGTCGTCGAGCTCTTCACGGAATCGCTCACGGAGCCCGGAGAGGGCGCCGACACCTACCTCGCGATGATGCGCGCGAACACCGAGCGCATCGCCCAGGGACTGACACCGGACCTCACGCACTGAGGGACATCCAAGGAAAGGGAAACGATGACACGACACACGCGCATCACGGCAGCAGCAGCCGCGCTCGCGGGGATCTCGCTCCTCGCGACGGCGTGCGCGAGCACGGCAGGCGAGGCGGCGCCCGAGGACGCCGCGGCCGAGGAGGTCACGGCGACGACGTCGCCGGAGGCCGCGACGGGCCGCGTCGCGGTGGCCTACGAGAACGGCATCGCGGTGCTCGACCCCGAGACCCTCGAGGTCGTGGCGGAGTTCGACTCCGAGGAGTTCACGCGCCTCAACCCGTTCGGCGACGGCCGCACCGTGGCCGTCACGACGTCGTCGGGCTTCCAGGTGCTCGACACCGCCGAGCCCGCGCTCACCGACCTCGTCTTCGACGCGACGACCCCCGGGCACGTCGTCATGCACCACGGCAAGACGGTGCTCTTCGACGACGGCACCGGCACCACGACCATCCTCGACACCGACGCGTTCGCGGACGGCTACGGCGCTCTGCCCGAGGGCGAGACGTACACGGCGGAGGCCGCGCACCACGGCGTCTCGATCGTGCTGGAGGACGGCACTCTGCTGACCACGGTGGGTGACGAGACCGGCCGGACGGGCGCCGTCGCGCTGCATGCGCACGACGACCACTGGGATGAGGCCGCGTCGAGCGACCAGTGCCCCGGCATCCACGGCGAGGGCACGGCGCAGGGCGAGGCGGTCGTGTTCGGCTGCGAGGACGGCGCGCTGCTGTACCAGGACGGCGCCTTCACGAAGCTCACGGCGCCCGACGCGTACGGCCGCATGGGCAACGCGTTCGTCTCGGACACGAGCCCGATCGTCGTCGGCGACTACAAGAACGACCCCGACGCCGAGGGGTACCTGCTGAACGCCGTCACGCTCATCGACACGGCGGCGGCCGCCTACGAGGTCGTCGACCTGCCGGACGAGGTGCAGTACACGTTCCGTGACGTGGCGCGCGGCCCCGGCGACCTCGCGTACATCCTCGCGACGGACGGGCAGATCCACGTGCTCGACCCGGAGACGGGCGAGCTGACCGACGCCTTCCCCGTCGTCGAGGCCTGGGAGGGCCCCGCCGAGTGGCAGGACGCGCACCCCGCGATCAAGGTCGACGGCGACATCGCCTACGTGACCGAGCCCGCCGCGAACACCGTGCACGCCGTCGACCTGACGACGGGTGAGACCGTGGCGAGCGTCGAGCTCGACCACACCCCGAACGAGCTCGCGGTCGCCCTGGGCTGACCCGGCGGCGACGCGCCCGGTGGGCCTGCGCCGATTGGCGTCGGCCCACCGGTTCGGGTATGCTCTTGCAGGTTGAGAACTTCGGTTCTCGCAGACGGGGCTATAGCTCAGGCGGTTAGAGCGCTTCACTGATAATGAAGAGGTCCCAGGTTCAAGTCCTGGTAGCCCCACTCTCCTCTTCTCGGGGCCTTAGCTCAGTTGGTAGAGCGCCTGCTTTGCAAGCAGGATGTCAGGAGTTCGAATCTCCTAGGCTCCACACTAAAAGCCAGGTCAGAGAAGTTTTCTGACCTGGCTTTCTCGTTGTCGCCTCGCGCGCCGTCCCGCTCGCGACCTCGCCGGTGTGAATTTCCGTGAGCGCTGGCCTGCGCCCGGCAGTAGCGATCGCGCTGGCTACGCGTGGAGATGAGCGTCCGCCACGACGACGGCTCGTACTCTGTCCTCTCGCGCAAGAGCACCTCAAAGAGTCGCTGGCACAGTTCGAGACCGCGTGGGCTGCATTCGAGGCTGGGACGAACGCCCGGCGCGACGAGAGCTCAGGGCGGTGATTGTCCGGCGACCCGCTTGCCGGGCCTCGGGAGGAGCAAGTTCGTGATTGAGGACGTGCCATATGCCGGTAGCTTGGATGAAGTCTCCAGTCACCCCGGGTAGCAGAGGAACCGAAATGACCGACCCAGCGCAGCCAGCTCAGCCGCAGCATCGCCCGGGGGACATCGTCAATGGATGGCTGCTCACAGAGGGCGGCCAGTGGGTCCCCGCGACGCCCCCGCCGGCGCCTACCGGAGGCGCTCAGCCCCTGCACGGTTCAGCCGTGCAACCGCCGGCATTCGGCAATGTGCCGGCAGCACCACCAGTCAAGCGTCGGCGAAAGTGGCCATGGATTGTGGCGGCTGTCGTGGTTGGTGCGCTGATCGTGGGGAACGTCGCCGATCAGCTGATCTCGTCGGCGATCACCACCGCTCGCGAGGAGGCCTCGAGCGATGAAGGCGCCGCCTCGTCGGGCGGCACCGCCTCGAGTGGGGAGGGAACTGCGGAGTCTGAGCAGGAGGAGTCCGCGGTCGTCGAAGAAGAGCCCGCCGAGTTCGCGATCGACCTGTCCGACTTCTCCGAGATCGATGCGGCCACATGGGATGCGATCGCAGCGGATGGCGAAAGCCATGTGGGCGAGTACGCGATCGTGTACGCGGAAGTGACCCAGTTCGATTCCAACACAGGTGACCAGGCTGTGCGCGCGAGTGTGGGCAGCAGTCAGCCCGGCGGCGAGTACGAGCTCGAGACGAACACGATCGTGAACGCGGAGGCCGATCTGCTCGATGGCGTGGTCGTGGGCGACGTCCTCAAAGTGCACGCGATCGTCGACGGAACGCTCGAGTACGACTCGACTTTCGGCGGCACGAACGTGGTGCCGTCGCTCACGGCCGTGGCGATCGAACGTGTGGGGTACAGGGACCTGTCAGCCGATGTCGTGCTCGGCGCGGCTGTTTGGAGCGGCTATGGCGGCGTCGATGTGCCCGTGACCATCACCAACTCGTCCACCGCCGCCATGGGCTACTCCGTCGAAATCGTTGCGGAGAGCCCGGACGGCGGTGTTCAGTATGACTCCAGCTACGCGTACGCCGATCATCTCCAGCCCGGCCAGGCGAGCACCAATGAGGCATCGTTCTACGACATCCCCGGAGACGCTGTATTCCGCGTCGTGGAAGTCACCCGCAACGCGGAGTAGCGTCGCGCTGACGTCGCTCAAAGACACGGATACCAACGCCTTATCGTGCCTGCAAACAACCACGACAGCCTTGACCTGCCTTCGCAGGACGAAGTAATGCGGTCCCGGAGCTGGAGATGGTCTTGCTGTCCGTCATGCGGCTCATGCTATCCGCGGCGCCGACGTTCGCCGGCCCCGCCGGTGAGCGCGTTGTCGGCGCGCGTCGGCGATGGCCGTTACGCTCACGGCATGACCCTGCCCGACCCGGTTTCCGCTGTCGATCATCCGTCAGATTCAAAGGCGCAGCGAGACGCTGAGGTGGTCATCCTCGCCTCTCTCAGCGAGCAGATCGCTGTCCCTCTGTCGAAGGCGTCCATTCCGACCGGGAACGGCGGCCGCGTCGAGATCGATGGCGCAAGCGACGACCTCAGCGTGCTCGTGGAGGTCTACGCGCGGCAAGGAACGCTCGCCGGCGCGCAGCCCAAGAAGCTCGCGACCGACGCACTCAAGCTCACGTGGATTGGCGCGCACGTTGGGGCGAAGCGCCTCATCCTCGCCGTGGCCGACGCGCGCGTCGAGGCATACTTGCGCAGACCGACGGCTTGGCTGACGCAGGCGCTGATCGATCTGGGTGTGGAGGTCATCCGAGTCGAGGTCGGCGAGGCGACGGCCGAGGCGCTCCACCGTGCACAGCAGACCCAGTACCGCTGATTCAGCTCAGTCGACTCTGCGCCGACGCACGGTAACGACCGCACTCAACATATGACCAGCGCACGCGAGCAGTGGGGACGCCTCCTCGAAGAGATCGCGAACGTCGAACGAGGAAGCGCCGAGCAGCCCATCGTTCAGGCAATCGACCTGAGTCACGAGATTCCGAAGTTGAGGCTGTTCGACGGCCGAACCATCGACGTCACGCCCTCCGCGTCGCGGGACGAGATCGCCCACGCGATAGGCGGGTCCCTCATCGCCAATACAGATGACGCGTTCGCGCCCGATCGCTACGCGGTGAACCTGTGGTGGGCGGAGCTGCTGTACGACCTCGGTGGTTTTGCCGACAATCTCGCAGGGATGGTCCCCGACGCGCGCGTCGAGAGAGTCGAGCGCGCTGGCAAGCGAGCGGTCATCCACGGCCGCGGACCTGCGGGAACCGCGGCGCTCGAAGTCCGCCTGGACACCCCGCACCCGCCGACCGATCTCGCAACAGATCTCGCACCGCTCCTCGCGAGGCGCGCCTGAACGCCGCGGCGCCGTCGGAAGGGGCCCGCCTGCGTCAGCTCCAGCGGGCGAGGACGGTCCAGCGGTCGTGCTCGTCGACGGCGAGGTCCATGACCTCGCAGCTGCCGTCTTCGCGTCGAGCGGTCAGTCGCCATCCCTCGCCGCCCGGGCGCCCGTCGACGCGCGGCGCCGTGCCGAGACGTGTCGGGCGATCGGCGACGCGGTACCGCTCGCCGCCGAGCACGAGCCGCAGCGGGCGGCCATCCTCCGCGCACCAGACGACGGCCGGGACGGGTGCGGGTGCGGTGCGCATGAGACCTCCTCGAGAGAACGGATATTCGCCAGAGTAGGTGTGACCACCGACATCACATCGACCATCCATTCGACCGAAGAGGCTTCCGTCACACCGCCCGCGTCGTCCCCCGGTCGATCAGCGCGGGCTGCACGAGAACGTGCTGCGGAGGCGCCTGCGGGTCGTCGATGCGGGCGAGCACGGCGCGCGCCGTCGCCTCGCCGACCTCGCGGCTGCGGTCGTCGATCGTGGTGAACGACAGATAACGGCTGTTCGCGAGCGGCGAGTCGTCGTACCCCACGACCGAGACGTCGTCGCGCACGCGCAGGCCGCGATCGCGGAGCGCCGCGGCCGCGCCGAGCGCCATGATGTCGTTGGAGGCGAACAGCGCCGTCACGTCGGGATGGCGCTCGAGCAGCTCGTGCGCGGCACGGTAGCCGCCCTCCTCGGTCGTCTCGACATCGCGACCGGCGACGATCGGCTCGAGCCCGCCTCGCTGCATCTCCTCGGAGTACGCGTCACGACGCAACGTCGCCGATCCCCCGAGCCCCGTCAGGTGTCCGATCCGGTGGTGCCCGAGGTCCCTCAGGTGCCGCGTCGCCATCCGCGCCCCCACCGCGTCGTCGTTCGCGATCGTGTCGGCGCCGGGGATGGACGATGCTCGGCCCCCGACGAGCGCCGTCGGAACCGGGATGCCCCGGGCCGCGTCGTCGGGCTCGGCCGCGACGACGATCGCCTCGGCGTGCGTCGCGATGAACCCGTCGACCGCGTGCGCATCGCGGCGCAGATCGGCGACCGACACCTGATAGCCGCGCTCGTCCAGGACGTCGCGGAGCCCGTCGAGCAGGTCGACGAACCACAGGTTGCGGAAGTCGTCGATGACCAGCCCGACGCTGCGCGTGCGCACCCCCGCGAGCGCCGTCGCCGCGCGACTCGGTCGGTAGTCGAGCTCGCGGATGGCCGTCTCGATCGCCGCGCGGCTCTCGGCCCCCACCCTCGGCGAGCCGCGCAGCACGAGCGACACGAGCGACTTCGAGACGCCGGCGCGCTGCGCGACGTCATAGATGGTGGGCCTCGCCACAGAGAACCTCCTCGACACCCTTTGACAGGACATATGGTCCTGTCCTATCGTACCTGTTGTAGCGCTCCAACGCTTGTCACAGCCCCCGTCTCGAAGGAGAGAGCCCGATGCCCGCATCACTCGGAGTCGCCGTCATCGGCGCCGGAATGGCGGGGCGCGCCCACGCCGCCGCCTACCGCACCGCCCCCACCGTCTACGCCTCCACGCTGCCCGACATCCGTCTCGTCTCGATCGGCGACGTCAGCCCCGAGTTCGGCTCGCTCGCCGCCCGGCGCTTCGGCTACGAGCGCAACGACACCTCGTGGCAGGCGATCGCCGAGGCCGACGACATCGACGTCGTGAGCGTCGTCGTCGCCAACCACCTCCACCGCGAGATCGTCGAGGGGCTCCTCGCCGCCGGCAAGCACGTGCTGTGCGAGAAGCCGCTCAGCGACGGCATCGACGACGCCATCGCGATGGCCGATGCTGCGCGCGCCGCGACGAGCATCGCGCGCATCGGGTTCACCTACCGCCGTTCGCCCGGCATCGCCTACATCCGCGATCTCGTGCGCTCGGGCGTGCTCGGCCGCGTGCTGCACGTGAGCGGCCGCTACTGGACCGACTACGCGGCCGATCCGCACATCCCGATCAGCTGGCGCTTCAAGGGCGCGCAGGGATCGGGCGCGCTCGCCGACGTCGGCAGCCACCTCGCCTACATCGCCGAGTTCATCGGCGGCGACATCGCCGAGGTGTCGGGCGGGCGCTTCGCCACCGTCATCCCCGAGCGCCCGAAGCCGCTGGGCGCCGTCATCGGCCACGAGCACGGCGCCGTCTCCGACGAGATCGACACGGTCGAGAACGACGACTACGCGGCGTTCTCGTTCTCGTTCGCGGATGGCGGCGCCGGGGCCGTCGAGGTCTCGCGCGTGGCCTCGGGGCACGCGAACTCCCTCATCCTCGAGGTGTTCGGCGAGAAGGGGTCCGCGACGTTCGACTTCCGCACGCCCACCGAGATCGGGCTCACCCTCAACGAGGGCCCCGCCGCGCAGCGCGGCTTCCGCCGCGTGCTCCTCGGCCCCGACCACCCCTACATCCGCGGCGGCCTCGCGATGGACGCGACCACGGTCGGCTTCGGCCAGAACGAGGGCTTCGTCTACCAGGCACGCGCGTTCCTCGAGGAGGTCGCCGGGCTCCCCGAGGAGACCTCGCTGCCGCGTTGCGCCTCCTTCGACGAGGGCGTCCACAACATGCGGCTCCTCGGTGCCGTCGCCGAATCGGCCGCGCGTGGCGGCGCATCCGTCTCGATCCGCCAGGAGGTCTCGGCATGAAGCTCGGCGTCTACAACGCGATCCTCCACGACCGCACCCTGCCCGAGGCCATCCGCGTCGTCGCCGACCTCGGCCTCACGGGGATCGAGCTGAACTCGGGCGGCTTCCTGCCCGCCACCCACATCCCGACGTTCGACGACATCCTCGTCTCGGATGCGGCCCGAGACGACTTCCTCGGCCAGTTCGAGGGCACGGGGGTCGAGATCGCCGGACTCAACGCCAACGGCAACCCCCTCCATGCCAAGGCCGGCATCCGCGAGAAGCACGCCGAGGACATCCGTCGGTCCATCCGCCTCGCCGCGCGCCTCGGCCAGACGCGCCTCGTGACGATGTCGGGCCTCCCGGGATCGGACGCGACGGCGAAGTACCCGAACTGGATCGTCAACGCCTGGAACTCGGCGCACCTCGACGTGCTCGACTACCAATGGGGCGTGGCGGCCGACTTCTGGCGCGAGACCGACCGCCTCGCCGCCGACCACGGCGTGAAAGTCGCCCTCGAGCTGCATCCGCAGAACGTCGTCTTCAACACGCGCGACGTCCGCCGCCTCATCGAGCTCACGCGCGCGACCCACGTGGGCGTCGAGCTCGACGCGTCGCACCTCTTCTGGCAGCAGATGGATCCCGTGGCCGTCGTGCGCGAGCTCGGCGACCTCGTCTTCCACGCCGCCGCGAAGGACGTGCGCGTGAACCCCGAGACGGCCAAGCTGCACGGCGTGCTCGACAACGGGTTCCGCCGCCTCGACCCCTCCGAGCCGCGCACGAGCCTGGGCGGCGACGAGTGGGTGAACGAGTGGCCGAAGCCGGCCGCGTGGGACTTCGTGGCGCTCGGGAAGGGCCACGACACGGCGTACTGGACCGAGTTCCTCCGGGCGCTGCACGACGTCGACCCCGACATGCGCGTCAACATCGAGCACGAGGACGTCGAGCTCGGGCGCATCGAGGGGCTGGAGGTCGCCGCGCGCGTGCTGATCGACGCCGACCGCGCCCTGCAGGAGTCGCTCGCAGCCTGACACGCGCTCCGGCCCCGGATGGCGTCGTCGACGGACGGCGGCGTCAGTCCCGGGGCCGGTACGCGGCGCGCACGCGCGCGAGCCGCTCCTCGAACGCGTGCGGAAGCGGCGACGGGAGCGCATCGAGGGGCCACCAGCGCAGGTCGTCCGACTCGTCGCTGATCCGCAGCTCCGCGCCCTCGCGAGAGATCGTCGCCGCCAGGCCCACGTCGAGGTGCGAGGCGCAGCGGCCGAAGCGCGCGCTCAGCGCGTGGTGGTCGAGGTCGACCACCCTCAGGTCGTCGACGAGGTCGCCCCCGATGCCGGTCTCCTCGGCGAGCTCCCGCAGGGCCGCGCCGGCGATCGACGCGTCACCCGGCTCGAGGTGGCCGCCCGGCTGCACCCAGAAGCGTCCCTTGCCGTGCAGGCAGAGCAGGATGTGCGAGGCGTCGCGGTCGAAGAGGAAGAGACTCGCGGTCAGGTGGCTCGGAGGGCCGCCGCGTTCGAGGGCGGCCGTGCCGTGTTCGGCGAGCGCCGAGACGAAGTCGCCGTGATCGGGAGACGACGCACCCGCCATAGCGACGGCGTCATGAGCGGAGGCGAGGAGGGCGTCGGCAGTCATCCTCCGAGGGTCTCACGTCGCCAGCATCGACAGATGCTGACGAAATCAGGATGATCAGTTCAAGTCGCCCAATGTGCCTGAAACGCGCAGTCTCGCGCCCTCGAGATCGTGCACATTGGCACCTGATTTTGCCGTCCCTGCTCGGAAGGCGGATACTCATGACGCGCTCGACCGCGCAACCCCGCCATGAGCATCCTCCGCACCCCTTCCCATCCACCCGCGTCCGTCGCCGTCGTCGGCCGCGGACGCCTCGGCGTCGTCCTCGCGCGCGCGCTCCGCGAAGCGGGGATCGAGGTGCTCGGCCCGACCGGGCGCGGCGAGCCGGTCGGCGACGCGGACGTCGTGCTGCTGTGCGTTCCGGACAGCGGGATCGCCTCCGCCGCCCGGAATCTGCGCGGGCACCGCGGTCTCATCGGCCACACCTCCGGAGCGACGCCGCTCGATGACGTCGACCTCGGCGTGCATCCGCTGCAGACGTTCACGGGTTCCGAGGGTCCCTCGGTGTTCCACGGCATCGCCTGCGCTGTCGCCGGCCGCGACGACGACGCCCTCGCCGCCGCCACGGGCATCGCGGAGCTCCTCGGCGCCCGACCCGTCGCGATCGACGACGCTCGGCGCGCCGGGTACCACGCGGCGGCGTGCATCGCCTCGAACTTCCTCGTCACGCTGCAGGACACGGCCGAGCGCGTCGCCGTCTCCACCGGGATCGACGCGCCGACGGCGCGCGCGATGCTCGCCCCGCTCGTGCGGCAGACGGTCGAGAACTGGGCGGCGCTCGGACCCGCCGCGGCGCTCACGGGGCCCATCGCGCGCGGCGACTCCGGCACCGTCGCACGTCAGCGTGAAGCCGTGGCCGAGATCCCCGACCTGCTGCCGCTGTTCGACGAGCTGTGCGCGCGCACGGCCGATCTGTCCCAGAGGAAGGACGTCGCATGATCATCCTGCGCACGATCGCGGAGGTGAGGGATGCCGTCGCCGGTGCCCGGAAGGACGGCCGCAGCATCGGCCTCGTCCCCACCATGGGGGCATTCCATGAAGGGCATCTGTCGCTCATGCGCCGTGCGCGCGGGGTCGACGGCTTCGTCATCGTCTCGCTCTTCGTCAACCCGACGCAGTTCGGCGCGAACGAGGATCTCGGCGCGTATCCCCGCGACGAGGCCCGAGACGCCGCGCTCGCCGAGACCGAGGGCGTCGACGTGCTCTTCGCCCCGCCCGTCGACGAGGTGTATCCCGACGGATTCGCCACGACCATCCATGTCGCGGGCGTCACCGATGTGCTGTGCGGGGCCTCACGCGGGCCGCATCACTTCGACGGCGTCGCGACCGTCGTCGCGAAGCTCTTCGGCATCGTCGCGCCCGACACGGCGTACTTCGGGCAGAAGGACGCCCAGCAGGTGCTCGTCGTACGGCGCCTCGTGCGCGACCTCGACATCCCCGTGCGCATCGAGGCGTGCCCCATCGTGCGGGAGGACGACGGGCTCGCCCTCAGCTCGCGGAACGTCTACCTCGACGCCGAGTCGCGCGCGCGGGCCACGGCGCTGAACCGCGCGCTCGCAGCGGCGGACGACGCCGCGCAGCGCGGCGAGCGGGATGCCGGCGCCCTCGTCGCGACGGCCCTCGCGGTGCTCAGCGAGGCGGGGATCGTGCCCGACTACCTCGAGCTGCGCGACGCCGCCGACCTGCGCCCGCTCGACGCTCTCGAGGGTGACGCGCTGCTCGCCGTCGCCGCCCGGGTCGGCGCCGCGCGCCTCATCGACAACCGCATCCTGAGGGGAGGCGCCTGATGCGCCGCACCATGCTGAAGTCCAAGATCCACCGCGCCACCATCACGGCCAGCGATCTGCACTACGTCGGCTCCATCACGGTCGACCCCGACCTGCTCGAGGCGGCCGACATCCTCGAGCACGAGCAGGTGCACGTCGTCGACGTCGACAACGGCGCGCGCTTCGAGACCTACACGATCGCGGGAGAGCGCGGCTCCGGTGTCATGCAGGTCAACGGCGCGGCCGCGCGGCTCGTCCACACGGGCGACACGATCATCGTCATCTCGTACGGCGAGTACGACGAGGCCGACCTGGAGTCCTACGAGCCCGTCGTCGTCCACGTCGATCGCGGCAACGGCATCATCGCGGTGGACGACGCCGTCGCGCGTCTGCTCACGGAGGCGGTGTGAGCACGCGCCCCGATCAGGCGCGTCGCCGCACGGGCATCGGCGACCTCACGGCGAAGAAGGCGGCCGGCGAGCCGATCGTCATGGTCACGGCGTATGACCATCCGAGTGCTCAGGTCGCCGACGCCGCGGGCGTCGACGTCGTGCTCGTGGGCGACTCCGCGGCGATGACGGTGCTCGGCTACGACAGCACGGTGCCCGTGACGGTCGACGAGATGATCATGCTCGCGCGCGCCGTCCGACGGGGGCTCGACGGGCCGCTGCTGGTCGTCGACCTGCCGTTCGGCTCGTACGAGGCCTCCGACGAGGCGGCCGTGGCGACGGCGCTGCGGTTCGTGAAGGAGACCGGGTGCGACGCCGTCAAGATCGAGCGCGGCGGCAGCTCGGTCGACAGGGCGCGCGCCATCGTGCGGGCGGGCGTGCCCGTCATGGGCCACGTCGGTCTCACCCCGCAGACGGCCACGGCGCTCGGCGGCTACCGTGCCCAGGGGCGCACGGCGGAGGAGGCGCTGGCCGTGTGCGAGGGAGCGCTCGCGCTGCAGGAGGCGGGATGCTTCGCGATCGTCTTCGAGGCCATCCCGAGCGACGTCGCCGCCGCCATCATGCCGCGCGTGCACGTGCCGGTCATCGGCATCGGCGCAGGTCCCGCCGTCGACGGACAGGTGCTCGTCTTCCATGACCTTCTCGGGATATACGGAGGTCGCGCCGCCCGCTTCGTCAAGCGCTACGACGACCTCCGCGGGCGCATGATCGCGGGCGTCGCCGCGTACGCGGACGATGTCCGGTCGTCCGAATACCCCGGACCCGAACACGGCTACTCCATTCCCGAGACGGAATACGTGCGGCTGCGCACCCTCCTCGACGCTCTCTGATCCGCTTCCCGCCGCCGACTTGCGCCCGGTCGGGCCCCTGCTACTCTGATCCGGTCCACACGGGAGTCCCAGCAGGGGCTGAGAACGGGCTGACGCTGCCCGCGACCGTCGAACCTGTACGGGTCATGCCGGCGTAGGAAGTAGGAGCAGCTCTTTTGCGCACCCTGGAAGCGACGCACTCGCTCGCGTATCTGCACGACGACGAGCACGGGATCCGGGTGCCTGTCACCCGCATCGCCCTCGAGCCATCCCCCAACGGCGAGGTCAACCCGCCGTTCATGGCCTACCGGACGCAGGGGCCCGGTGGCGACCCGGTGCGCGGCATCGAGCGCCTGCGCGAGCGGTGGATCTCCGTGCGCGGTGACACCGAGACGTACGACGGACGCCCTCGCGATCTGCACGACGACGGCCGCTCGGCCGCGCGCAGGGGAGCGGCGTCCGAGGAATGGCGAGGTGACGCGCACCGCCCCCGCCGTGCGCGCCCCGGGCGCATCGTCACGCAGATGCACTATGCGCGCCGCGGGATCGTCACGGACGAGATGCGCTTCGTGGCGCTGCGGGAGGGATGCGACGTCGAGCTCGTGCGCTCGGAGCTCGCAGCCGGGCGCGCGATCATCCCGCTCAACGTCAACCATCCCGAGGCCGAGCCGATGATCATCGGCCGCGCGTTCCTCGTGAAGGTGAATGCCAACATCGGCAACTCCGCGGTCACGAGCTCGATCGCCGAAGAGGTCGACAAGCTGACGTGGGCGACGACGTGGGGCGCCGACACCGTCATGGACCTGTCGACGGGCGACGACATCCACACGACGCGCGAGTGGATCATCCGCAACGCCCCCGTGCCCATCGGCACCGTGCCCATCTACCAGGCGCTCGAGAAGGTCGACGGGCAGGCGCACCGACTCACCTGGGAGGTCTTCCGCGACACCGTCATCGAGCAGTGCGAGCAGGGCGTCGATTACATGACGATCCACGCCGGCGTCCTGCTGCGGTACGTGCCGCTCACGGCCGAGCGCGTCACGGGAATCGTCTCGCGCGGCGGCTCGATCATGGCGGGGTGGTGTCTCGCGCACCACGAGGAAAACTTCCTCTACACGCACTTCGACGAGCTGTGCGAGATCTTCGCCCGCTACGACGTCGCGTTCTCGCTGGGCGACGGGCTGCGGCCCGGTTCGACCGCCGACGCGAACGACGCGGCGCAGTTCGCGGAGCTCGACACTCTCGCCGAGCTCACGCACCGCGCGTGGGAGCACGACGTGCAGGTGATGGTGGAGGGTCCGGGCCACGTGCCGCTGCATCTCGTGCGCGAGAACGTGGAGCGGCAGCAGGAGCTCTGCTCGGGCGCCCCGTTCTACACCCTCGGCCCGCTCGTGACCGACGTCGCCCCCGGGTACGACCACATCACGTCGGCCATCGGAGCGACCGAGATCGCGCGGTGGGGGACGGCGATGCTCTGCTACGTCACGCCCAAGGAGCACCTCGGCCTGCCCGACCGCGACGATGTGAAGACGGGCGTCATCACGTACAAGATCGCCGCGCACGCCGCCGACCTCGCGAAGGGCCATCCCGGCGCGCGCGAGCGCGACGACGCGCTCTCGAAGGCTCGATTCGAGTTCCGCTGGCGCGACCAGTTCGCGCTCTCGCTCGACCCCGACACGGCGGAGGAGTTCCACGACGAGACGCTCCCCGCGGAGCCGGCGAAGACCGCGCACTTCTGCTCCATGTGCGGGCCGAAGTTCTGCTCCATGCGCATCTCGCAGGACATCCGCGACCGCTTCGGCGGAGCCGAGGAGCAGCAGGCGATCGCCGCCATGCGCCGCAAATCGCAGGAGTTCGCGGCGGCCGGGTCGACGGTGTACCTCGCCGAGCCCCGTGTGCACGGCTGACTCCCGGGAGGGCGCCGGGCACGAGGACGCGAGGGCGGCCGGGCGGGCGGGCGATGCCGGCGCCGTCGCCGACGTGATCGTCATCGGCGCGGGCGTCGTCGGCACCGCCATCGCGGCGGAGTGCGCCCGCTCGGGGCGCTCCGTGCGGCTCGTCGACCCGGATCCGGGCGGCGGCGCGACGTATGCCGCTGCCGGCATGCTGAGCCCCGTGGGTGAGTTCGAGCCGAGCGAGCCGGCCATCCTGCCGTTGCTGATCGAGGCCGCCCGGCGGTATCCCGCCTTCGTCGACGCGCAACCCGGCGGGGCAGCGGCGTGCGGGTACGCGCGGCACGCGACGCTGCTCGTCGGGGTCGATGCCGCCGACCGCGCACGCCTGTCGGCGCTGCTCGCGTCGCCGGCGGCCGCGCCGTTGCACGCCGAGCGGATGGCCGTGCAGGCGGCCCGTCGGGTCGAGCCCCTGCTGGCACCCGGCATCGCGTGCGCCTACACGGCGCCCGACGACCATCGCGTCGATCCGCGCGCGCTCACGTCCGCGCTGCGCGCCGCGCTGCCGGCGGGCGCGGTCATCCGGCGCGCGGTGCGGGCGCTGCGCCGCGGCCGCTCGGGCGCCGCCTGCGGCGTCGTCCTCGACGACGGCACCGCCCTCGCGGCCGCCGAGGTGGTGCTGGCGACGGGGCTCGACACGACGGGTCTCCTCCCATCCGGCATCGTCCCGTCAGGCGTCGTCCGACCGGTGCACGGCGACATCCTGCGTCTGCGAGGGGCGGGGCGCGGGGCCGTGGCGCAGACCATCCGCGCGTCGGTGCGCGGACGGCCGGTCTACCTCGTCCCGCGTTCCGATGGCGATCTCGTGGTGGGGGCGACACAGCGCGAAGACGGCGACGACGACGTCTCGGCGGGAGGGGTCCTCGCACTCCTGCGCGATGCGGCGGAGGTCGTCCCCACGATCGAGGACCACCGCTTCGTCGAGGCGACCGCCCGTGCGAGGCCGGCGACCCCCGATCATCTGCCGCTCGTCGGGCGGATCGACGACGGCCTCGTCGTCGCGACGGGCACCTACCGGAACGGCGTGCTGCTCGCCCCGCTCCTCGCGGCGCTCGTCAGGGACGAGCTCGACGGCGCGCGTGCGCACCCCCTCGCGGCGCTGCTCGACCCCGCTCGTTTCGCCCGAAGCCGCTTCACCCGAAGCCCCTTCACCCCCGCGCGCGTCGGCCGTGAGCGCCGCGCTCCCGTCCCCCTCCCGTTCGAAGGAGCACCTGCATGATCGAGATCACCGCCAACGGCAGTACCCTGCGTGTCGCGTCGGGCTCGGCCGTCGACGCCGTCGTCGAGGCGCTCACGGGCCGCCGGCTCGACGCGGACGGCGCACCCCTCGACGGCGCCCCGCTCGGCGTCGCCGTCGCCGTCGACGGCGGCGTCGTCCCTCGCGCGGCGTGGTCGTCCCGCCTCCTCGTCGCCGGTGCGCGCGTCGAGGTGCTGACCGCGGCGCAGGGAGGCTGACGTGGATGCGCTCGTCGTCGACGGGGTCGCCCTCGGCTCCCGGCTCATCCTCGGCACCGGCGGGGCGCCGAGCCTCGAGGTGCTGGGCGACGCGCTCGACGCCTCGGGCACAGAGCTCACCACCGTGGCCGTGCGCCGCTTCGGCGCGTCGGGAGCCGACGCCGCCGGCTCGCTGTACGCGATGCTGCGCGAGCGCGGCATCCGCCTGCTGCCCAACACCGCGGGCTGCCGCACGGCGCGCGAGGCCGTCCTCACGGCGGAGCTCGCGCGCGAGGCGTTCGGCACGCACTGGATCAAGCTCGAGGTCGTCGCGGACGACGAGACGCTGCTGCCCGACCCCGTCGAGCTGCTGGACGCGGCGGAACGGCTCGTCGCCGAGGG
This sequence comes from Microbacterium sp. NPDC055683, assembly GCF_053617895.1. Taxonomy (NCBI): domain Bacteria; kingdom Bacillati; phylum Actinomycetota; class Actinomycetes; order Micrococcales; family Microbacteriaceae; genus Microbacterium; species Microbacterium sp. NPDC055683. The sequence continues at coordinate 19,037 of NZ_JBSHGQ010000015.1, forward strand.
GTTCGCCGTCTTCGCCTACACGGGCGACGACCCCGTGACGGCCCTGCGACTCGAGCAGCTCGGGGTCGCCGCGGTGATGCCGCTCGGCGCGCCGATCGGCACGGGCCTCGGCATCCTCAATCCCCACAGCATCGAGCTCATCGTCGATCGCGCATCGGTGCCGGTGGTCCTCGACGCCGGCATCGGCACGGCCTCCGACGCGGCGTTCGCCATGGAACTGGGGTGTGACGCCGTCCTACTCGCGACGGCCGTCACACGCGCGCACGACCCCGTGCGGATGGCCGCGGCCTTCCGGCACGCCGTCGTCGCCGGACGGCTCGCGGCGAGCGCGGGGCGCATCCCTCGCCGTCGGCTCGCACGCGCGTCGTCGGACGCGGCCGGGATGCCCGAGTTCGCGGCGGCCGGGGCATGAGCACATCCGAGTGCCGAACGGCCATCCGTTCTCGCGCAATCCGCTGTCTTCTCGGCAAACGGATATCCCTTTGCCGAGAGGACACGGGAATGGTCGCAATCAGGTGTGGGCTGGGCGATCGGATGGCCGTTCGAGAGGGGGACGCGGGATGAGCCTGCCCGCCCTCGTCGCGGCCGGGCCCGCCCTCACCGCGGCGCAGCGTGAACGCTATGCCCGGCAGACGATGCTGCCGGGGATGGGCGAGGAGGCGCAGCGGCGGCTCCTCGCCGCGCGCGTGCTCGTCGTGGGGGCGGGGGGCCTGGGCGCCCCGGCCCTGCTCGGCCTCGCCGCCGCCGGCGTCGGCACGCTCGGCATCGTCGACGCCGACACCGTGGAGGTGTCGAACCTGCAGCGCCAGCTGCTCCACGGCGTCCGCGACATCGGCCGCCTCAAGGTCGACTCGGCGCGCGAGGGGATCCACGCGATCGATCCCGCCGTGGTCGTCGAGACGCACGCGGAGCGGCTCACCGCGGCGAACGCCGCCGCCATGCTCGCCCGCTACGACCTCGTCGTCGACGGCTCCGACAACTTCGCCACGCGCCTCCTCGTCGACGACGAGGCAGCGCGCGCGGGCATCCCCGTCGTCTGGGGCTCCGTGCTCCGGTACGAGGGGCAGGTGAGCGTGTTCTGGGGCGCCCGCGGCGTGAGGTTCCGCGACCTCTACCCCGACGTCCCCGACGGCGCGCCCGACTGTGCGACGGCCGGCGTGCTCGGCCCGCTGTGCGCGCTCGTGGGTGCGCAGCTCGCTGCCGAGGCGATCAAGCTCGTCACGGGGGTCGGGCGGACCCTGCTCGGCAGGGTCGTCGTGGTCGACGCGCTCACGGCGGGATGGCGGGAGGTCTCCCTGCGCGCGGAGGAGCCGGCGCCCTCTCCCTCGCTCGTGACCGCCGCCGCGTTGCGCGCCGCGCTCGATTCCGCGCGCCCGCCCCTCGTGATCGACGTGCGCGCGCCCTCCGAACCGGGAGCCGTGCCGACAGCGGTGCGCTGGGAGCTCGACGCCATCGAGGCGGGGGAGGGCGAGCCGTCCGCCGTCGCGGACGCGCTCGCCGCGGGGCGCGAGATCGTCGTCCACTGCGCGGCGGGCATCCGCTCGGCGACGGCCGCCGGCATCCTCGCCCGTCGGCACCCCGGGCATCCGATCGGATCGCTCGCGGGGGGCATCGCAGCGTGGAACGCGCTGCACGACGCCTCGAGGGCGGGGTGCGCGGTTTCGGGATAACCCGAACCACGCCTCCGGAATCCCCCGCTGTCCGTCGGACGCCCCCGCCCTAGCGTGGAGGACATGACCGCACAGCTCACCGCGCCGACGCCCGTCCGGACGTCGTCGCCGCTCCGCGTCGCCGGGGCCGTCGTCCATCTCGCGGCGCTCGGCTTCCTCGGCGCCCTCGCCTTCTCGGCCCTCGCCGGCCTCCTCGGCTTCGGCGTCGGCCTGCTCTTCGTCCTCGGGTTCGGCCTCGTCCTGCTCGTCGGCTTCGTCTACGCGCTGTTCGGCGTCGCGTGGCTCGAGACGGCCCGCGTCGAGGGCCTGTACGGGTTCGGGATCCCCCCGCTGCGCTGGCGCGAGCGCGTCGCCCCCGGCTTCGGCGGATGGCTCCGCACGCTTCTGCGGCAGGTGATCGACGGCCGCCAGTGGCGCGCGATCGCGAACCTCGCGATCGCGACCCTCCTCGGCGCCATCGTCATCGCGCTCTTCCGCGCCGCCGTCTGGAGCGTCGTGCTCGCGTTCGCGCCGCTCTTCGCCGACGACACCGTGCGCGGCTTCCTCGGCCTCGAGATCGCCGTCGCCTGGGCGCCCGTCGCCGGAGTCGTCGGCCTCATCGTCTCGCTCGCCGGCATCGTCGGTCTCGCGCTCCTGCACGGCGTGCTGAGCCGCGCCATCGTCGTGCCGTCCCGCGAGGAGCAGCTGGTCGCGCAGGTACGTACCTCCGACGCGCAGCGCGCCGGCGCCGTGCGGGCATCCGAGGTGGAGCGCACGCGCATCGAGCGCGACCTCCACGACGGCGTCCAGCCCCGCCTCGTGTCGGTGGGCATGACGCTCGGCCTCGCGCAGCAGAAGATCGACAGCGATCCTGCCGCGGCGAAGGCGCTCGTCGCGGAGGCGCACACCTCCACGAAGGCCGCGATCACCGAGCTCCGCCAGCTGGCCCGCGGCATCCACGCGTCTGTCCTCGACGACCGCGGTCTCGACGCCGCCCTGTCGGCCCTCGCCGGCCGCTCCCACATCCCCGTGCACCTCGACGTGCGGATCGACGGCCGGTGCAGTCGAGAGGCGGAGGCCGCCGTGTACTTCGCCATCGCCGAGTCGCTCACGAACGCCGCGAAGCACTCGCGTGCCGCGGAGTGCCGGGTCGTCGTCCGCCGGCGCGACGACGGCAGCCTGTGGGCGCGCGTCGAGGACAACGGCGTCGGCGGTGCCCGCGTCATCCCCGGCGGCGGCCTCGACGGCATCTCCAACCGCATCCTGTCGGCGGGCGGGACCGTCCGCCTCGACAGCCCGAACGGCGGCCCGACCGCCCTGGAGGTGAGCGTCCCGTGCGCATCCTGATCTGCGAGGACTCCGTCCTCCTCCGCGAGGGCCTCGTGCGCCTCCTCGAGGACGCCGGGCACGAGATCGCCGCAGCGCTCCCCGATGCCGGCGAGCTCGCCGATACGGTCGCGGCCGAGCGCCCAGACCTGTGCATCCTCGACGTGCGCCTCCCTCCCACCTTCACCGACGAGGGCATCCGTGCGGCGCTCGACCTGCGCCGCGCGCATCCCGAGCTCGCGGTGCTCGTGCTCTCGCAGTACGTCGAGGAGCGCTATGCGAGCGACCTCATCGCCGCGCAGGGCGCCGCGCTCGGCTACCTGCTGAAGGACCGCGTCGCCGACGTCGCCGACTTCCTCGAGTCGGTCGATCGCATCGCCCAGGGTGCGACCGTGCTCGACCCCGAGGTCGTCGCACAGCTGCTGAGCCGGCGCATCCGCGACGAGCGCATGACGCGGCTCACCGAGCGCGAGCGCCAGACGCTCGCACTCATCGCGGAGGGCAAGTCGAACCACGCGATCGCCGCGGTGCTGTTCGTCTCCGAGGCGAGCGTCGAGAAGTACGTCACCGCCATCTTCCAGAAGCTCGGCCTCGAGCCGGACGAATCGGGCAACCGCCGCGTGCTCGCGGCCCTCGCCCACATCGAGAACGCCGGCGGCTCGCCGCAGACAGGAACGACACGATGAGCACTCCCACCCCGCAGAACATCCCTCCCCGTCCGCCGGCTCCGCCGCAGCAGGCCGCGCCGCAGCAGCCCGCGTCGTCGGCGCCGAAGGCCGTCGCGATCGTCACGGCCGTCGTCGGCGGCCTCGCCCTGCTGGGCACCGCCGCCGGCATCGGCGTCTCGGCGATCGTGGGAGGATCCGCCTCCGACGACGTGCAGACCGCCGACGTCTCCGGCGTCACGGCCCTCGAGATCGACTCGACGGCCTCGTCGTTCTCGATCGTCTACGGCGACGTCGACGACGCCGTGCTCGAGGTCGTCGATTCCCAGGGCGGATGGCGCCTCGCGCGCGACGAGGACGAGCTGCGCGTCGAGCGCCGCGACTTCGGAGGGTGGTGGCTCGGCGGCGACTGGTTCGACGGCGACGTCTTCGAGTCGGACGAGACGGTCGTGCTCACGCTGCCCGAGCGGCTGCGCGACGCGGGTCTCGACGCCGACCTGCGGCTGTCGAGCGGGTCCCTCTCCGCCGATGGCGTGTTCGGCGAGGTCGACGTCGAGGTGGCGGCCGGCTTCCTCAGCCTGCAGGGGGCCGCGCGCGCCGTCGACGTCGACCTGAGCGCCGGGCGGGCCGAGGTGGCGCTCGCCGATGTGCGCGAGGCCGACCTCCGCGTCGCCGCCGGCCGCCTCGACGCCGAGCTGACGGGCGATGCCCCATCCGAGGTGTCGGTCGAGGTGAGCGCCGGCCACCTCGACCTCGTCCTCCCCGCCGCCTCGTACGCGGTCGAGTCGGAGGTCACCGCCGGCACGTTCGACAACGGCCTCGAGGAGTCGTCCTCCTCTCCCCGCGAGGTGTCGGTCGCCGTCACCGCCGGCGAGGCGCGCCTGCGCAGCGAGTAGCGCAGACGGCCGAGCGATGGCGGGCTCCGGGTGCCGCACCCACCCGGAGCCCGCCATCGGCGAGGATGGATCCATGGTGCAGGACCGGAGACGGCGGGTGATCGAGAGCGTCCGGCGGGCGGTGTGGTCGGATCCCGCCACGGCGGCGCCGACCGAGCTGCTCGCCGTCGTCGACGACGCCATGGCGGTGCGCATCATCGACCTCGCCATGCGCATCGCGGAGGTCATGCTCTCGGTCGGCGCCTCCGCGAAGGAGGTCGTCCTCGCGGCGCTGCGCATCACGCGCGCGTACGGCTTGAAGAGCGTGCACGTGGACGTGACGTACAACTCCGTGACGGTGTCCGACCACCGCGGGGGGGACGACCGGCCCATCACGCTCATGCAGGTGGTGCGGTCGGCCGTGCCCGACCATGCGAAGCTGCAGCGGCTGCAGGCGCTCGTCACCGAGATCGAGGAGGGCCTCGAGCTCTCCGACGCCCGGGCGCGGTTCCGGGCCATCCGCCGCACGCCGTTCCTCTACCAGCCGAGCGTCGTCGTGTTCGTCCAGGCGCTGCTCGCGGTCGGCGTCGGCCTCATGTTCGGCGCGTCCTGGACCATCCTCGCCGTGACGTTCGTCGCCGCGCTCGGCGTGGCGGGCGCGCAGCTCGGGCTCGCACGGCTGAGGGTCCCCATGTTCTTCAGCCAGATCGTCGGCGCGTTCGTGCTCACGGCGATCACGGTCGCGACGGCGCTGCTCGGGCGCATCGGCGTGCAGGCCTTCGCCGACGTGCGCCCCACCATCGTCGTGTCCTCCGGCATCGTCCTCATGCTCGCGGGGCTCGCCGTCGTGGGCGCCGCGCAGGACGCGATCGACGGCTTCGCCCTGACGGCAGGAGGGCGCATCCTCGAGCTCACCCTGCAGACGCTCGGCGTCGTTCTCGGCATCGTCGTCGGCCTGCAGCTCTCGACGGCGCTGGGCGTGGGGATGGACCTGCCGAGCGAGGCGCTCCCGTTCGGCACGCTCGCGGGGCAGATCTCCGGCGCGGTCATCGTCGCCGTGACGGTCGCCGTCATGAACGGGGCGGGGCTGCGGATCATCCTCGTGAGCGCCGGCCTCGGCTTCATCGCGTGGATCGGCTACGCCGTGCCGGCGCAGGCCGGGGTCGACGCCGCCTCCGCGAGCTTCGTGGGGGCGTTCGCGGCGAGCCTCGTGGGCGGTCTCATCGCGCAGCCGCTGCGGGTGCCGTCCGTCGCCGTCACGACCGCGGCGATCGTGCCGCTCGTGCCGGGTTCGGCGCTGTTCCGGGGGCTCCTGGGGATGGTGGAGGCGGGAGGCGACACGGGCGAGCTCATCGTCGCGACCCAGGGTCTCGTGTCGGCGGCCATGATCGGCGTCGCGCTCGCCGCGGGGGCGACCCTCGGCCTGTTCGTCGGCTCCCCGCTGCGCACGACGCTCGGCGGCGTGCGGATGCGCGTGCGCACGACGGCGCGCCCGCGCGCGGCGGCGGGCACGGGCGTCCTCGTGCCCGTGCCGCCCCGTGGCGACGACGGCTCCGGTCACTAGGCTGACGTCATGGACCTGCGAGTCGCCGCCTACGCCGTCATCGTCGACGGCGACGAGCGCGTGCTGCTGTCGCGCTGGATCGAGGGCGCGAAGCCTGCCTGGACGCTTCCCGGCGGCGGCATGGATCCCGGCGAGCACCCCGAGCGCACGTGCCGACGCGAGGTGAAGGAGGAGACCGGCTACGACGTCGCGGTCGGCGAGATCCTCGGCGTCGACTCGATCGTCATCCCGGCGCGCCGCCGCCTCTCCGGAACGGGCGACCAGCAGGGCCTGCGCATCGTGTACCGCGCCGAGATCACGGGCGGTTCGCTCGCCTACGAGATCGACGGCTCCACCGACATGGCCGAATGGATCCCCCTCTCCCGGGTGCGGTCGATCGAGCGGGTCTCGCTCGTCGACGTCGCCCTGCGGATGGCGGGGCTCGCGTGACCGGAAGGACCATCGTGAACGACCGCATCCTGCTCGTCAACGGGCCGAACCTCAATCTGCTCGGCACCCGCGAGCCCGAGATCTACGGCTCCGACACCCTCGACGACGTCGTCGCGCTCGTCGAGGGCGCGGCGGCCGCCCGCGGGTTCGCCGTGCGCGCCGTGCAGAGCAATCACGAGGGCGTGCTCATCGATGCCATCCACGCCGCGCGCGCCGACTGCGATGCCGTCGTCATCAACCCGGGGGCGTTCACTCACACTTCGGTCGCCCTGCGCGACGCCCTGACGGGCGTGCACCTGCCGTTCGCCGAGGTGCACATCTCGAACGTGCACGCGCGCGAGCCGTTCCGGCACCACTCGTACCTGTCCGATGTCGCGAGCTGCGTCATCGTGGGCGCGGGCGTGCAGGGATACGGCTTCGCGGTCGACCGCCTGGCGACGATCCTCGGGCGCTGATCCTCGGGCGCGGGTTCCTGGCCGGTCGGCCGTCCGGGGTCAGCGGATGGCGTCGATCGGCTCCGTGATGTCGGCGACGGTCGCGCCGTAGGCGGCGACGAGCGCCTCCGCATCGACGAAGAGCGTGTACCCGTGCGCGCCGGCGCCCATCGACACGCGCCTGCCGAGGATGCGCTCGTCGGCGTACACCGGCCAGTCGGTCGTCGAGCCGAGCGGCACGATCGTGCCCCGTTCATATCCCGTCGCCGCGAGGGCGAGCGGTGCTTCCGGAAGGCGCAGCTTGTTCACGCCCACGACGCTCCGCAGCTTGCCCCACGAGATCGACCGGTCGCCCGGAACGAGGGCGAAGTAGTACTGCTCGCCCTTGCCCTTCACGACGAGCGTCTTCACGATGTCGGACGGCTCGATGCCGCGCAGCGCCGCGGCCTCCTCGAGGGAGGATGCCCGCGGCGACGCCTGCACGTCGATCTCAAGCCCGCGCTCGGCCGCCGCCTCCCGTACGCGCCTGGTCGCCTCCGCCGTGCTGCCGCGTCCGTCCGTGCTGCCGCCGTTGTCCGTGCTGCCGCCGCTGTCCGTGCTGCCGCCGCTGTCCGTCATCCCCTCATCCTCTCCCAGAGCCCTTGACCGTCCGCTGGCCGTCCCCGTGAACGCGCAAAAGGACATCCGTTCGTCGAAACCGCATCGGATGACGTGCAATTCCCTGCGGTCTCGACGAACGGATGTCCGTTGGCCGAGAAAAGTCGGTCAGGCGTCAGGCGTCGGGTGCCGCGAGCGGGTCGTCGGCCACCCACAGCTCGTCGTCGGCGCGCAGGGTCTGCCACGCGGCGTAGAGCACGCCGGCGGCGGCCGCGATGCCGAGGATGAGCGCGATGACGGGGCCGGCGCTCGACGACTTCTTGGGCGCGACGGCGGGGAGGCCGGCGCGCGAGCGCGCGAGCTTGATGCGCGTCTCGTTGGCGACGTCCCAGGCGGAGAGGGCCTTGCCGACGACGGCGCCCGCGACGGGGACGACCGAGCTGTCGACGAACTTCCTCGACGCCTTCACGCCCTTGTCGACGTACGGCCGCGCCTTGTCGACGTACGGCTCGACGTACTCGTGGTAGCCGCCCTCGACGGCGGGGGCGACCTGCTTGCGGCCGAAGACCTCGAGCTGGCGCCCGGCCTCTCGCGCGACGTCGGCTGCGCCATGGGCGACGACCTGCTGCGCCTCCCAGAGCTGCGCCGCGGACTGCTGGAGCTTCTTGAGCTCCTTCTTCTGCTTCCTGCTGAGATCGAGGCTCACGTGTGCCCTCCCGCGTCGATGGGGTCTGCTTTCGACCATCCTGCCAGATCGACTTCGCGATCAGCCCGGGTCTTGCGGACTCTGAGAGAATGTGCCCATGACTCAGCACACCGCCGTCGCGACCATCCACACGAACCACGGCGACATCGTCGTCAACCTCTTCGGCGACCACGCACCCAAGACGGTGCAGAACTTCATCGGCCTCGCAGACGGCTCGGCCGACTGGACCGACCCGCGCACGGGTGCGGCGGGCGAGGGCCCGCTCTACAAGGACGTCATCTTCCACCGCATCATCAGCAACTTCATGATCCAGGGCGGCGACCCGCTCGGGCAGGGCGTGGGCGGCCCCGGCTACACGTTCGACGACGAGATCCACCCCGAGCTCGCCTTCGGCACCCCCTACCTCCTCGCCATGGCGAACGCCGGCAAGCGCCCCAACGCGATCACGGGCCAGCTGAGCGGCACGAACGGCTCGCAGTTCTTCATCACGACCGTTCCCACCCCGCACCTCAACGGCAAGCACACGATCTTCGGAGAGGTCGCCGACGACGCGTCGAAGGCCGTCGTCGACGCCATCGAGGGCGTGCCCACCGGGCGCGGCGACCGCCCCGTCGACGACGTCGTCATCACGTCGATCGACGTCGTCGCCGTCTGACACCGCCGACAGCGTGACGACGGCCGACCGCCCCCGCAACGCCGACGACTACTGCTACCGGCACCCGTCGCGGCAGAGCTTCGTGCTCTGCCAGCGATGCCTGCGCACGATCTGCGCCGAGTGCCAGACGCAGGGCCCCGTCGGCGTCATCTGCCCGGAGTGCATGAAGGAGCAGCGCAAGAACCGCACGACGGCGCAGAAGCGCGCCGAGCGGCGCTGGCGCGGGGGCGGGGCGGTCGCCGTCGCGGGCGGCCGCCCGCGCGTCATGGGATGGATCGCCGGCCTCACGGCGGCCGTCTTCCTCCTGCAGATGGTCCAGCGGTACGCGCTGCCCGCGTTCGACGTCACGGGCTCGCTCATGTTCTTCGCGCCGTACCTGTACCCGCAGTTCGGCGCCTTCGAGCCGTGGCGCATCGTCACGGTCGCACTCGTCCACGGGCAGATCTGGCACATCGGCCTCAACCTGCTGTCGCTGTGGATGATCGCGCGCGTGCTCGAGCCCGTCGTCGGCAGCTGGCGATTCCTCGCCCTCTACGTGCTGTCGACCATCGGCGGCTCCGCGGCCGTGGCCGTCCTCGCGTTCGACAGCGCCGTCGTGGGCGCTTCCGGCGCGCTCTTCGGGCTCCTCGGCGCCCTGCTCGTCATCGGTCGTCGCCTCGGCGGCGACATCCGGGGCATCCTCGTCGTGCTCGGCATCAACCTGGTGCTCGGGTTCGTCCCGGGCTTCAACGTCTCCTGGCAGGCGCACGTGGGCGGTCTCGTCACCGGTCTCGTCGTGGGGCTCGTGCTCGCGCGGACCAGCGGCCGCGACCAGCGGGGTCTCCAGATCGGCCTGCTCGTCCTCGTGCTCGTCGGACTCCTCGCGCTCTTCGCCGTGCCGCCGCTGCTGGGATTCCCCGTCTTCACCTGACCCGTCTTCGACGCCGGCGGGGTCCGGGTTATCCACATGCCCTCCACAGGGTGGGAGGGTTTGTCCACGGTTAACCTCCCGTTCTCCACCGGCCGTCCACGGCGTTCTCCACCGCGAAACGGCACTTCTCCACCGGGTTATCCACAGGCTTATCCCCATTGGGGATGAATTACACGACTGTTATTCACAGGTGTGGGTCGTCCTGGGGATGAATCACACGGCTGTCATTCGACCGCCGTCCGCCGCGACGGGGCGGGTCACCCCCTGATGGCGTCCATATGCGTGGCGTATGCTCGGCCTCGAATCGTGAAAGGACCCGCGATGACCGACGACATCCAGCGGCTGATGACCGAGGCGGAGCCCGAGCCGCCGGCCTCGCGCCGTGACCGCTCCGGCCGCCGCGGCGCGGCGAAGCGGCGGCGCGGCGCATGGAACGCCGTCATCACCGTGTTCGGCGTCCTCCTGCTCGCGGGCGGTGTCGCGCTCGGCGCGGGTACGCTGTTCGCGCCGCAGGCGGTGGAGCAGGCGTACGGGACGATCAAGGTCGGCTTCGCCGAGAAGGTGCAGCAGGTCCAGGAGCAGGTCTTCGAGGAGCTTCCGACCGTGAAGCTCGGGGTCTCGGGCGGGCAGACCGAGCTGGACTACTGCGATGGCACCTTCACCGAGATGCTGTCGTACGAGCGCGAGGGAGTCCCGCCCGTGTGGGCTGCGCACAACAACTGCGGCGGTGACGTCATCCTGCCGTGGGAGGTCGGGCAGCGGATCCAGGTCGAGGGCGATGACACGGTGTACGAGATCGTCGACATCCGGTACACCTCGAAGATCTGGTCGTCGACGGCCGACCTCGTCGGGCTCGGCGGCGATCTCGCGCTGCAGTCGTGCTTCTACGGCGAGGACCGGATGAAGTTCATCGGGCTGAAGGCCGTCGACGACCAGGGGTCGACGACCGCCTCCGACCGCTGATCCGCCGCGACACGACGAAGCCCGCCTCCGAGGAGGCGGGCTTCGTCGTGAACGGGAGCGGCGTCAGCGCCACTGCGTGGTCATGAGGAATCCGATGAAGGCGATCCCGAACCCGATGACGAGGTTCCACGCGCCGATGTCCGGGATGGGGAACGCCATGCCGGAGAGGTAGAAGACGAGGATCCACACCAGGCCGATGAGCATGAACGCCACCATGACCGGCTTGAACCAGACGGGGTTCGGGCCCTTCGTGCTCTCGCTGCGCTCGACGGGTTCTTCGCCCTGGGATGCTCGTGCCATGCCCGCGATTCTACAGGGGTGCCGCGGGGGCTCCGAACCGCGTCAGTTCGCCTCGGTCGACACGGTCGTCGTCGGGCTCGGGGTGGGCGACGGCGTCGCCTCCTCGCCCGTGCACACGCGCAGCGAGATCGTCGACGAGATCGGGACCGACCCGATCGCCGACTGGGAGATGACGCCCGGCTGCGTGCAGTTCGGGTCCTCGACGACCTTGGGGGTGAGCCCCAGGCTCTCCACGGCGCTCTGGGCGGCGGTGAGCGAGAACCCGGTGAGGTCGTCGAGCTTCACCCGGCCCGTCGCCACCTCGAGGTCGACGGCCGTGCCGGCCGGCAGCTCGTCTCCCTCGTCGAGCTCGTCGGTGCCCGCGTGCGCGGCGAGGACGGTGTCCTCCGCGCTCTCGGCGTCGTCCACCGGCAGGATGGCGCCCAGCGCGAGCCCGGCATCGGAGAGGGCGGCGCGCGCCTCAGACTCGGTGAGACCCACGAGCGCCGGCACGGAGGCGACCTCGGGTCCCTCCGACACGTGCACCTCGATCTCCTGATCCGGGGTCACGGCGACGCCGTCGGCGGGATCGGTGTCGACCACGACGCCCTCCTCGACCTCTGCGTTCGGCACGTCGACGCGCACCGGGACGAGGTCGTCGGCCTCGAGCTCCTGCACGGCGCGCTCCCAGGTCATGCCCGCCACGTCGGGGACGACGCGCGCGTCCGCCGGGACGATGTTCCACGGCTGGATCCGCGCGACCCAGAACACGAGGGCGATGAGGAGGACGGCGATGAGGGCGACCGCCGACCAGATCCAGACGACGGGCGGGCCCGACTGCGTGCGCGACATCGTCGTGTCGCTCGCGAGCTGCTCGAGGGTGCGTGCGGTCTCCTGCGCCTGCCGGGGCGAGGGGCCGAAGAGCTCGTTCGTGAGGGTGTCGAGCTGGCGCTTGGTCGGCGCCGGGCCGTCGAGAGCCGCGTCGAGCGCCTCGCGGAAACGTGCGGCGTCGGGGTAGCGCTGCTCGGGGTCCTTCGCGAGCGCGCGCAGCACGACGAGGTCGAGGGTGCGGGGAAGCGCGGGGTTCGCCGCCGTGGGCGGCGTCGGCGTCTCGCTGACGTGCTGGTAGGCGACGGCGACGGGGGAGTCGCCGCGGAACGGCGGGCGGCCCGTCAGCAGCTCGTACAGCACGATCCCCGCGGAGTAGAGGTCGGCGCGCGCGTCGACGGGGTCGCCCTTCGCCTGCTCGGGGGAGAAGTACGCGGCCGTGCCGAGGATGGCCGTCGTCTGCGCGACGGTCGACGAGGAGTCGGACACGGCGCGTGCGATGCCGAAGTCCATGACCTTGACCTGACCGGAGTCGGTCACCATGACGTTGCCCGGCTTGATGTCGCGGTGGATGACGCCTGCCCGGTGCGAGTACTCGAGCGCCTCGAGGATGCCGTCGACGTAGCGCACGGCCTCCTTCGGAGGCACCGGACCGCGCGCCGCGATGTCCTTCAGGAGCGTTCCGGTGACGAGCTCCATGACGATGAACGGGACGGGGCGGGTGCCGCCGACGGCGTCGGTCTCGGTGTCCTCGCCGGCGTCGAAGACGCGCACGATCGAGGAGTGGGCCATCCGCGAGGCCGCCTGCGCCTCGAGCCGGAAGCGGGTGCGGAACGTGCTGTCGCTCGCGAGGTCCTTCTCGAGGACCTTGATGGCGACCTCGCGGCCGAGCTTCTCGTCGTATCCGCGGTAGACGCTCGCCATCCCGCCGCGGCCGATGAGATCGTCGACGCGATAGCGCTCGTTGAGCACGCGCTTCTCGTCCTGCACGGATGTCCCCCCTGATGACACGGACAGGTCAGCCTAGCCCGCGCCCCTGAACGTCGAGTCGCGAGCCGGGGCTCACTCCCCGGATGCTCCGTCCGACGACGACGAGCCGTTGCCGGAGTTGCCCGAGTTCCCGGAGTTGCCCGACGGCGTCTCGGTGGGTTCGGGGGTCTCGGGCGTCGACGACACGATCTGCGCCGTGGTGAGCGCCGACGGATCGGAGTCGCGCACGGTGCCGTCCTCGCCCTCGCACTGCGCGATGTAGCTCGCGCTGATGTAGCTGCCGAGACCGCCCGTCACGGTGAGGGCGGCGTCGGTCTCGCCGGGGAGGAAGTCGCGCGTCGTGCTGCCGTTGTCGGCGAACTGCGCGTTCTCGAGGGTGACCGAGTATCCCGCGAGGCTGCCCGTCCCGCTCGGGCACGTGAAGGGCGGCCACGTGATCGTGAACGACGCGCCCTCGGGGATCTCGGTGGCGTTGGTCGTCGCGCCGTAGACGAACGTCGGCGAGTTGGGGGCGCCGACGGGCGTGACGGCGTCGTACACCGTGAGCGCGATGGCGGTGCCGACCGTCTGGTTGCCCTGCGGGCTCACCTCGTAGACGACGCCGACCTGATCGTCGGACGAGGCCGCATTGCCGGGGGTGCAGCTGGGGACGAGGCCGGCTTCCGACAGCGTCGCCGTCGCCTGGTCGCACGTCTGCCCCACGAGCCCCAGCGCGCTGACGTCGACGGTCGTCGGCGTGGTCTGCGTCGGGGTCTGCGACGGCGATGGCTCGCTCGACGGCGTCGACGCACTCGACGTCGTCTCGACGGGGTCGGGCTCGTCCTGGTTGAGGAGCAGCGCGGCGACGGTTCCGCCGAGCACGAGCACGAGCAGCACGATGAGCGCGACGAGAGGCCACGTCCACGGGCTCTGCTTCTTCTTCTTCGGCGGCTCGCTCTCGGCGTCGTCGATGCCGTCGGCGCCGAACGGGATGGGGCGCGTCGCGTTCAGCAGCCGTGTCGTCTGGTCGTCGCCGGAACCCAGCAGCTGCGTGAACGCGTCGTCCGCGAGAGCGGCGCCCGCGGCGACGGCCGGCACGGCGGCGGCCGCCGCTGCGACATCGCCGCGGCGCAGGGCGTTGGCGGCGCGCGCGACGGCGGCCGACGACGCAGGTCGGTCGTCCGGCTTCTTCGCGATCATCGCCATGACGAGGTTCTGCACCGGCTGGGGGATGTCGGAGGGCAGCGGAGGCGGCTGCTCGTTGATCTGCGCCATCGCGATCGCCACCTGCGACTCGCCCGTGAACGGGCGCTTCCCGGCCAGGCACTCGTACGCGACGATGCCGAGCGAGTAGGTGTCGGTCGCGGGGCTCGCGGGATGACCGGACGCCTGCTCGGGCGACAGGTACTGCACCGTGCCCATGACCTGCCCGGTCGCCGTGAGCGGCACCTGGTCGGCGATGCGGGCGATGCCGAAGTCGGTGATCTTCACGCGCCCGTCGGGTGTGATGAGCAGGTTGCCCGGCTTGATGTCGCGGTGCACGAGTCCCGCCGCGTGGGCGGCCTGCAGCGCGGCGGCCGTCTGAGCGGTGATGTCGAGCGTCCGCTCGGGCGGCAGGGCCCCCTCGCGCTCGAGGATGGTCGAGAGCGCCTCGCCCGGGACGAGCTCCATGACGAGGAAGGCCGAGCCGTTCTCCTCGCCGTAGTCGAACACGCTCGCGATGCCCTCGTGGTTGACGAGCGCGGCGTGGCGGGCCTCGGCGCGGAAGCGCTCGAGGAACCCGGGGTCGCCCATGTACTCGTCCTTGAGGATCTTGATCGCGACCGATCGTCCGATGACGTGGTCGGTCGCCTCCCACACCTCGCCCATGCCGCCGATGGCGATGCGCGAGTTCAGCTCGTAACGGCCCCCGAAGGAAACACCCCGTGTCGGTCTCATCGTCCCAGCACCGCCTCCATGACTTCCTTCGCGATGGGAGCCGCGATCGTGTTCCCGCTTCCCGACTGCCCCTGCCCGCCGCCGTCCTCGACGACGACGGCGACCGCGATCTGCGGGTCGTCCGCCGGCGCGAAGCCGGTGAACCAGAGCGTGTAGGGCTCGTCGGCGTCGCCTTCGGCGGTGCCGGTCTTCCCGGCCACGTCGACACCGTCAATTCTTGCATTGGTGGCGGCGCCATCCTGGACGCTCGCCGTCATCGCCTCGGTGAGGGCATCCGCGAGATCCGCGTCGAGCGCCGTGCCGAACTGCGTGGGGTCGTAGGTCTGCTGCACCGACAGGTCGGAGCCGATGACGTCGTCGACCATCCACGGGTTCATGACCACGCCGTCGTTCGCGATGCCCGCCGCCACCATCGCGATCTGCAGCGGCGTCGCGGTCACCTGCCCCTGCCCGAAGCCCGTGAGCCCCGTCTGCGCGTCGTCGCCGCCGAGACTCGGGTACGACGACGCCGTCGAGACGAGCGGCGTCTCGAAGCTCGTGTTGAAGCCGTACTTCTCGGCCTCCTCGCGGATGGCGCCCTCGCCGAGCTCCACGGCCAGCTCGGCCATCGGCACGTTGCACGACAGTCGGATGGCGTCGTGGAGGGTGACCTCGTCGCCCGACCCGCACGTGCCGCCCGAGGCGTTGCTGACGACGTGCGTGGAGCCGGGGAGCGTGTAGGAGGCGACGTTGTCGAACGTGGAGTCCATCGTGTAGTCGCCCGACGCGATGGCGGCCGACGCTACGACGAGCTTGAACGTCGAGCCGGGCGCGTACAGGTCGCCGGCGATGGCCCGGTTCTGCAGCGGCGACGGATCGGCCTGCAGGAGACCGTCGTAGCTCGTGTTCACCGCGTCGGAGTCGTGGCTCGCGAGCTGGTTCGTGTCGTACCCGGGCGTCGAGACCATCGCGAGGATGCGCCCCGTGGACGGCTCGATCGCGACCACCGCGCCCGTGTATCCGCGGCTCGTCAGCCCGTCGTACGCGGCCTGCTGCACGGCGGCGTCGAGGCTCAGCTCGATGCTCGACCCGCGCGGGTCCTGCCCCGAGATGATCTGGTCGAGGCGCTGGAAGAAGGCGGAGGCCGACTGGCCGGAGAGCTCCTGGTTCATGGCCTGCTCGAGGCCCGTGGCCGACTGCAGGACGGGGTTGATGTAGCCCGTGATCGTCGACCAGACGTCGGGGTTCTCGTACTGCCGCTGCCACGCGTAGATGTCGTCGCTCGCCGTCGACGTGGCGATCTCCGTGCCGTCGGCGATGATCGATCCGCGCTGCACCTCGAAGCTGTCGTACAGCGTGCGCCGGTTGAGCGGGTTCTCGTTGAGCTCGGCCGCCGAGACGACCTGGATCCAGCTCGTCGCGACGAACAGCGAGAGGAACATGAACAGCACCATGATGCCGAGCCTGCGCAACTCCTTGGTCATCCGATCACCGCCCTGGGCTGCTGGCGCACCGCGTCGCTGATGCGCAGGATGAGGGCGACGATGAGCCAGTTCGACACGAGCGACGAACCTCCCGCCGCGAGGAAGGGGGTGGTGAGGCCGGTGAGCGGGATGACCCGTGTGACGCCGCCCACCATGATGAACACCTGCAGGGCGAGCGTGAACGACAGCGCCGTCGCGAGCAGCTTGCCGAAGTCGTCCTGCCCGAGCACGCCGATCCGCAGACCGCGGGCGGTGAAGACGAGGTAGAGGCAGAGGATCGCGAACAGTCCGACGAGGCCGATCTCCTCGCCGAGGCTCGGGAAGATGTAGTCGCTCTGCGAGACGGGCGTGAGGTAGGGGCGGCCCTGTCCGAGGCCGGTGCCGAACAGGCCGCCGTGCGCGAGGCCGAAGATGCCGTTGACGAGCTGGAAGCTGCCGCCGTCGGTCGCGTCGTAGAGCGACTCGTCGAAGGCATTGAGCCAGGTGTCGAACCGGTTCTGCACGTACGAGAGCACGAACGAGGCGCCCACGGCGCCGCCGACGGCGAGCACGACGCCCGTGAGCATCCATCCCGTCTTGCCCGTCGCGACGTAGAGGGTCGTCGTGAACATGCCGAAGATGAGCAGGCCCGTCCCGAGGTCGCGCTGCAGCACGATGATCGCCATGGAGATGAGCCACACGACGATGAGCGGGCCGAACTCGCGTGCGCGGGGGAAGGTGAAGCCGAGGATCTTCGTGCCCGTCGACGCGAGGCTCTCGCGCGTGCGGACGAGGTAGCCGGCGAAGAAGATCGCGAGGCAGATCTTCGCGAGCTCGCCGGGCTGGAAGTTGAACCCGAACACGTTGATCCACACGACCGCGTTCCCGCCGCCGTTGAGGAACGGGACGAACGGCAGCACGAGGAGCAGGATGCCCGTGAAGCCGAAGACGTAGGTGTAGCGGAAGAGCACGCGGTAGTTCACGAGCGACCAGACGAGCACGATGGCGAGCGCGATGGAGATCGCCGAGTAGGCGATCTGGCTCGGCGCCGC
Organism: Microbacterium sp. NPDC055683; assembly: GCF_053617895.1. Classification (NCBI taxonomy): domain Bacteria; kingdom Bacillati; phylum Actinomycetota; class Actinomycetes; order Micrococcales; family Microbacteriaceae; genus Microbacterium; species Microbacterium sp. NPDC055683. The sequence continues at coordinate 36,318 of NZ_JBSHGQ010000015.1, forward strand.
GATGCCGCGGTCGACCGTCTCGTTGTACAGGTCGATCCGGTGGATCATGGCGATCCCGAGCCCCGACAGCAGGGTGGCGATCGGCAGCACGAAGGGATCGGCCTGCGACGCGCGGATCCGCAGCACGACGTGCAGCGCGAGCGCGAGCGCCGCGACCACGGCCATCCCCGCGAGGATGCCAGGACGCAGCTCGTCGACGGCGCCGAACTGCACGAGGACGACGGCGCCGGCGGACAGCGCGAAGGCGAACAGCAGGAGCAGCAGCTCGCGGTTGCGCAGCGGCTGCGGCCGTCGCACCCGGCGGAGCGCCTTCTGGATCTGGGTGTCGGCGGCGGTCATCCCTCGCCCTCCGGGGTCGCGGTGGGGCTCGGGGTCGGAGTCGTCGTGGGCGCGGGCGTCGAGAGGTCCTCCGCCTCGTCCTCGGCGTCGTCGAGCGTCTCGTCGACCTCGCCCGGCTCGAGCTGGTACGAGCGCAGCCGCTCCACGATCGCCTCGGCGTCGGCGAGCGAGCGGGCCGAGATCGTGCGCTCGACCTGGGTGCGGTAGGCCTGCGGCAGGTCGGCGAGCAGCACGTCGGTGTCGTCGTGCACCTCGGAGAGCGAGATCGGGCCGAGCGACTGCTGGATGCCCTGGTAGATGACCACCGAGTCCTCGTCGGCGCCGACGTAGTAGCGCGTCTGCGTCCAGTTGAAGAAGAGGGCGAGACCCCCGGCCACCGCCGCGATGAGGAGCAGCAGCCCTCCGATGGCGCCGAGACGGCGTCGGCGGCGACGTCGCCTGTCCTCCGCGATGAGCTCCTGCAGGTACTCCGGCTCCGGCTCGAAGTGCGATGGCTCGTTCGCGGCGGCGCGGTTCGGGTGGAACCAGCTCGTGGGCAGCACGCTGCGGGCGGCCGGCACCTCGACGCCGCCCGTCGACGCCGACCCCACGATCGTGGGCGTGCCCGTGTAGAGGGGGTGCTGGCCGCCGACGTCGACGATGACGATCGTGACGTTGTCGGGTGCCCCGCCGTCGAGCGCGTTCTTCAGAAGGATGTCGGCGGTGCGGCCGGGCGCGTATCCCTGCCGCATGGCCTTCTCGATGTGCGCCTCGTCGACGACGCCGGAGAGGCCGTCCGAGCAGAGCAGCCAGCGGTCGCCCTCGTGGGTCGGCATGATGAACGAGTCGACCTCGGGATGGGCGTCCATGTCGCCCAGCACGCGCATGAGGACGGAGCGCCGCGGGTGGTAGCGGGCCTCCTCCGGCGTGATCCGCCCGGAGTCGACGAGCCGCTGCACGAAGGTGTGGTCGGTCGTGATCTGCGTGAGCTCGTCGTCGCGGAACAGGTAGATGCGCGAGTCGCCGATGTGCGCGATGACGGCGTAGTCGTCGACCATGACGATCGACGAGACGGTCGTTCCGAGGCCCGCGAGCTCGGGGCGCTTGGAGGCGATCTGGATGAGGTCGCCCGCCGTCGACGAGATCGTCGAGGTGAGGGCCCGTTCCGCCTCGGCGGGCGAGTCGTACACCTGGTCGAGCGGCGCGATCTTCTGGATGGCGACGGCGGACGCGACGTCGCCGCCGGCGTGCCCGCCCATCCCGTCGGCGACGACGAACAGGTTCGACCCGGAGTAGCCGGAGTCCTGGTTGTTCGAGCGCACCTTCCCGGTGTGGGAGATGGCGGCGCTGGAGCCCGTGAAGACCATCGGCCGGGGGTTACTTCCGCAGCTCGAAGGTCGTGGCGCCGACCTTGACCGGGACGCCGAACGGAACGGGGACGGGGGTGTTCGGCGAGACGCGCTGGCCGTCGAGGAACGTGCCGTTGGTCGACTCGAGGTCCTGCAGGACCCACTGGTCGCCGCGCAGGAGGAGTCGCGCGTGATGGCTCGAGGTGTAGTCGTCGCGGATGACGAGTCCCGACTCGCTCGAGCGTCCGATCGTGAGCGCGTCGCGTCCGAGGGGGAGCTCGAGCCCCGCCTTCGGCCCCGAGGTGATGACGATGCGCGTGCCCGGCGAGGCGGCCGCGACGGGCGGGGAGGGACGCGGGGGAGTCGACGGCGCGCTCGCCGCGGGCGGGGCGGCGGCAGCCGACTGCGGGAGCTTCCGCACCCGGACGCCGAAGATGTCGGCCCGCAGCGAGAACACGACGGCGAAGACGAAGAGCCACAGCACGAGGAGGAACGCGTACTGGAGCAGCAGCTGGGTGAGCTCGTTCATCGATCCCCTCCACGGAAGTCGTACAGCTCCGTGACCGCCTCGTGGCGGGCCACGCGCTGCTCGGGGGCGGTGAGGGGGACGAGCCGGAAGACGATGTCGGTGCGTCCGATCGTGATGACCTGCCCGTTCTCGAGGGGGGCCTGCTTCACGGTGCGGCCGTCGAGCTTCGACCCGTTCGTGGAGCCGAGGTCGCGCACCATGGCGCGCTCGCCGTCCCACAGCACCTCGACGTGCCGCCGGCTCGTGCCGGGGTCGGGGATCGTGATGTCGGCGTCGCTGCCTCGCCCGATGACCGTGCGTGCCCGGGCGAGCGGATGGCGGCGGCCCGAGATCTCGACGACGGCGCGCCAGTCGACGCGGCCCTCGGCCGTGACGGAGTCGACGCCGAGCGTGCCCGTCGACACCTGGGGGTCGGTGCGCAGCGTGATCGCGACGGGACCGGGGAGGCTGTAGCCCTGCTTCGAGGCGTGCGCCCGCACGATCTCGTCGAGCTCGGTGGTGAGCGCGGAGCCGAGCGCGGCCATCCGCTCGGCGTCGGCGGGGCTGAGGCTGACGGTGAAGGAGTTGGGGGCGAGCACGCGGTCGCGGGTGACGATGGCGGCCTTCTTGTCGAGCTCGCTCCGCAGCGCGGACGCGATCTCGACGGGCTGGAGCCCGCTGCGGAAGGTCTTGGCGAACGCGCCGTTGACGACGCGCTCGAGTCCCTTCTCGAAGCTGTCAAGTAGTCCCACGGGGCTCCTCTGGCAGGCCGACTGGTCAGGGTCATGTTAGCCAGATCGCCTGGAAGCGCGGTGCCGTGCGGCGTCGGATGGCGACGCGAGGGGGATGAGGATCATCCTCTCGGGGGACATCGGGGTGTCGACGCGCCCGCCGTGGCCCGGTTTCGCGGGTGCTCGCGGCCCGTGATATCCTCGGGAAGTTGGGTCCGGAGCGATTCGGACTCTGCGCGAGTGGCGGAATTGGCAGACGCGCTGGCTTCAGGTGCCAGTGCCTTCACGGGCGTGTGGGTTCAAGTCCCACCTCGCGCACAGGCAGAGCCCCGGTCTTCGGACCGGGGCTCTTCTCGTCTGCGGCGCCTACGATCGAGGGATGCGCGCTCACGACTCCCGGCCGGCCATCCGATGAGCGGGAAGAAGGAGCCGGCGCCGCAGCGCAACGCCTTCGCGCCCGGCCTCATCGGCGCCGCGGCGCTGTTCGTCGGGCCCGCGCTGCTGGAGTCGGACGCGTACCTCGTCATCCGGTTCGTCGTCGCGATCCTCGCCGCGATCGTCGCGTGGTTCTCGTTCTCTGCCGGTCAGTGGTGGTGGGGAGTCGTGTTCGTCGCGGTCGTCGTGCTGTGGAACCCGGCCTATCCGATCGACCTGCCGAACGAGGCGTGGGCGCCGCTGCACATCGCCGGGGCGGTGTGCTTCATCGTCGCGGGCGCGCTCGTGAAGACGCCGCCGCGGGAGTAGCCGTCCGCGGCCCTTCCCGCCATGCTGATGGTGTCCGCACACCGATCGGAGACCCATGTCGTTCCAGGCCTACCTCGACAACATCGAGACGAAGACGGGGCTGACCCCGCGGCAGTTCATCGACCTCGCCGCGCAGCGCGGGTTCGGCCCCGGGACGAAGGCGACGCCCATCCTGGAATGGCTGAAGGACGAGCACGGCCTCGGCCGGGGCCACGGGATGGCCCTCGTGCACGTCATCACGAAGGGCGCCGTGATCGACGCGAAGCACGTCGGGTCGGGCGGCGCGCACGCCGACGCCTCCGACACGCTGTGGCTCGACGGGATCGCGACGAAGCCGGCGGGCTGAATCTCCGCCGTGCGGGTGGCGCGGGCGCGTGCGGGTCGGTCAGCGGCGGCGGTCGCCGCGGTCGAGGATGCTCCGGAGCAGCGAGAGGACGTCGTCGGGGAGCTCGCCCTCGCCGACCGTGATGTCGATGCGCTGGGAGATCTCGATCCGCCACGTATAGGCGTCGGGCTTCGGCGGGGCGTCGGTCAGATCGGCGAGCGCGCCGGAGTCGACGAGCTCCTCGAGGCGCTCGCGCTCGGGGTCGGGAAGCGCCGACTCCGGCACCTCGGCGACGTGGACCCGGCCGAGGAGGCCCCCCGACCGCTCGACGCGCACGGTCTCGTCGCCCACGGCCGGGCCATCCGCTGCCGACGCGCTGTCGAGGTCGACGCCGACCTGCGCCCAGGCGTCGGACACCGCAGCTCTCTCGCGCGAGTCCGCGCCGAACCGGGCGGCGGCCGCGGCGACGGTGGCGGCCGCGAACGTCGCGAAGTCGGCGTCGGGCGCCACGGCGCGCTGCTCGAGCACGTCCATCCACACGCGGCCCGCGCCCTCCCACGCGGGGCCGCCGATCGCGGTCGCGGCGAGGAAGAACGCGTGGTTCGGGATGCCGGAGTTGATGTGCACGCCGCCGTTGTCGCTCGATGTGACGACGTAGCCGGCCATCGTGGCGGGCTGCGGGTCCTTCCCGAGCACGTCGTCGTCGTACGCCGTTCCGGGGGCCGCCATCGAGCGCAGGGCGACGCCCTCGACCCGATCGGTGAAGAGCCCGGCGCCGATGAGCCAGTCGGCCTCCTCGGACGTCTGCCTCAGGAGGTGCTGCTTGACGAGGCTGCCGACGACATCCGCGATCGACTCGTTGAGGGCGCCGGACTGCCCCTGGTAGACGAGGTCGACGGTCGCCTGGACGAGGCCGTGGGCGAGCTCGTGCCCCACGACGTCGACGGCGGCGGTGAACGAGCCGAAGATCTCGCCGTCGCCGTCGCCGAACACCATCCGCTCGCCATCCCAGAACGCGTTGTCGTAGCGCTCGCCGTAGTGCACCGTGGCGAGGAGCGGACGGCCCGCGCCGTCGAGCGAATCGCGGCCGAACGCGGAGTGCAGCAACTCCCAGGTCGCGCCGAGGGCGTCGTACGCCTCGTCGACGGAGCGGTCGCCCGTCGCCGGATCGCCCTCGCGCCGCGCCGTGCGGCCGGGGAGGGCCGTGGATCCGCCCGCGTCGGAGATCGTGCGCTGCGGGCCCGCTTCTGCGGTCGCCGTCGTCGCGAACATCGGCCGGGCAGCCGACGCCGATCGGCGGGTGCGCAGCGAGCCGTCGACGGCGAGCGTCTGCTGCGCGCAGGTCGCGACGGCCGGCTCGGCGTGGTCGGCGAGGCGCTCGAGCAGGAAGGGCGGCACGATTCCGTTCATGCCGCGACCATACGGCGCGGCGCCGACATCCGGGCGGCGGGATGGGTGGGGGAGTCGGGCGGCGGGGCCGAGCCAGGCTGCGCGCGGCGTCTGGGCGGGCCGGGATTCGGATGCGTGGGACGGGCGTGGGCGTGTCGGGTGACAGGAGTGGGTGTCTGCATCACGGGTCCGACGGGCGGTGCGGGCGATGACGGCATCGGCGGGTGCGTCCTGAAGGCGGATGGCCCGCATGGCGGATGCCCTTGAAGGCGGATGGCCCGGACGGCCGGGAGTACGGTCCGCGCACCACGGCCCGCTACCGTGGTCGGGACGGGAGGGCAGGATGGCGCAGCAGCGGCGGGTGCCGAGCATCTACGACGTCGCGCAGCGCGCGGGCGTCTCCCACCAGACCGTGTCGCGCGTGCTCAACGACTACGAGGGCATCCGGCCGGCCACGCGCGAGAAGGTGCGCGAGGCCATCCGCGATCTGGGGTACCGGCGCAGCGTCGCGGCGCGCACGCTCGCGACGAACCGGACGGGGTCGATCGGCATCCTCGCGCCCGCGACCGCCGCGTACGGCGCCGTGAGCACGCTGCTCGCCGTCGAGCACGCCGTGCGCGACGCGGGGTACCGTCCGCTCGTGACGAGCGTCGTGCCCGAGTCGGATGCCGCGCGCGCGGGGATCGAGTTCCTCCTCGACCACTCCGTCGAGGCGCTCGTCGCGATCGCGCCCTATCGGTCGATGCTGGCTGAGCTGGAGGGGGCGGGTCTGCCCGTGCTCGCCCTGCAGGCGGGCGGCGAAGGCCCCGACGCGGTGGCCGTCGATCAGCGCGCGGGGGTCGACGCCCTGCTCGACCACCTCGTCGCGCTCGGGCACACGGCCATCCAGCACGTGGCAGGACCGAGCGGCTACATCGAGGCCGACCTGCGGAGGGACGCGTTCGAGGCGGCGGTCGCCGACCGCGGGCTGCCGGCTCTCCCGGTGCTCGCGGGCGACTGGACGGCCGACGCCGGGTACGCGCTCGCCGCAGCTCTCGCGCCCGAGGCGACCGCGGTGCTCGCCGGGAACGACCAGATGGCGCTGGGGATCGTGCACGGTCTCGCCGATCGCGACGTCACGGTGCCGCGCGACATCAGCGTGACGGGGTTCGACGACATCCCGGAGGCGGCGCACAGCCTGCCCCCGCTCACGACCGCCCATCAGGACTTCGCCGAGATCGGCCGGCTGGCGGTCGCGGGGCTCGTCGCGCGGCTCGACGGCGCGGACGGTCCGGTGTCGGACTCCGTCGCGCCGCGGCTCGTCGTGCGCGGTTCGACGGCCTCTCCGCGTCGCTAGCCCGCTGCCGTCGTCCGGATGGCGGCTGTCGTCCGGGTGGCGGTTCGCGTCCGTATCGCGGCGCTTGGGGCCGCGAACTGCGACCCGGGCGGGCGGTGCTGTCGTTCGGGTGGCGGTTCGCGTCCGTATCGCGGCGTGTGGGGCCGCGAACTGCGACCCGGGCGGGCGGTGCTGTCGTTCGGGTGGCGGTTCGCGTCCGTTTCGGGGTGTGTGGGGCCGCGAAGTGCGACCTGGGCGGAGTGTCCAACCGGGATGGTCGGAGCCGGGAGGGGACGCCCGGAGCCGGGAGGGGATGGCCGGAGCCGGGATCGGATGGCCGCGGCACGCGCCCCCGCCGGCGCAGTCGTCGTGCCGGCGCGCGATTGCACGGGATGCCGACGGCGGGTACGCTGAGACGCGCGCTGATGTGAGCGCTCACATGCATGTCGAGGAGGACGGATGGCGGAGGCGATCGCGCAGGCGGCGCTCGGGATCGAGTTGGGATCCACGCGGATCAAGGCGTGCCTGGTCGCGCCGGACGGCACGACGCTCGCATCGGGCGGGTACACCTGGGAGAACCGGCTCGTCGACGGCCTGTGGACCTACGGGCTCGACGAGGTCCGCGCGGGCATCCGCGCCGCCTATGCCGAGCTCGCCGCGGAGGTCGAGCGCAGCCACGGCGTGCGCCCGTCGGAGGTCGCGGCGATCGGCGTCTCGGCGATGATGCACGGCTACCTCGCCTTCGACGAGGCGGGCGAGCTGCTCGTGCCGTTCCGTACGTGGCGCAACACGAACACGGGAGCGGCGGCGGCCGAGCTGAGCGACGCGCTCGACTTCGCCATCCCGCTGCGGTGGTCCGCCGCGCATCTCTACCAGGCGGTCCTCGACGGCGAGGAGCACGTCGCCCGCGTCGCGCACGTGACGACTCTCGCCGGCTACGTGCACGAGCTGCTCACGGGCCGGCGCGTGCTCGGCGTGGGCGATGCGTCCGGCATGTTCCCCATCGACACGGTCGCCGGCGGATACGACGCCGGCAAGCTCGCCGTCTTCGACGAGCGGGCCCGCGCTCACGGCTTCGCGCGCCCCCTCGCCGATCTCCTCCCCGCCGTGCTGAGCGCGGGCGACGACGCGGGCTCGCTCACGGCGGATGGCGCCGCCCTGCTCGACGAGACCGGCTCGCTCCGGGCGGGCGCGCCGCTCTGCCCGCCCGAGGGAGATGCCGGAACCGGCATGGTGGCGACGGGAGCCGTGGCTCCCCGCACCGGCAACGTCAGCGCGGGCACGAGCATCTTCGCCATGGTCGTGCTGGAGGGCGCACCCGGCGCGCCCCACGACGAGATCGACATCGTCACGACCCCCGCCGGCGACGCCGTCGCCATGGTGCACTGCAACAACGGCGCGAGCGAGCTCGACGCGTGGGCCGGTCTCTTCGGCGAGTTCGCCGCGGCCCTCGGCCACCCCGTCGCCCCCGACGCCGTGTTCGGCGCCCTCCTGGGCGGCGCGCTCGACGCCGACGCAGACGGCCTCATCGCGTACAACCTGCTGTCGGGAGAGCCGATCGCGGGCCTCGACGAGGGCCGCCCGCTGATCGTGCGCGCGCCCGGCGCGGCGCTCACGCTCGGCGGCTTCGCCCGCGCGCAGCTGCAGGGGGCCTTCGCCGCGCTGAGCGTCGGCATGCGCACGCTCGCCGACGAGGGCGTCGCGATCGACGAGCTGCGCGCCCACGGCGGCGTGTTCCGCACGAAGGGCGTCGCGCAGCGCATCCTCGCCGCCGCGCTGGATGCCCCGGTGTCGGTCTCCGAGACCGCGTCGGAGGGCGGCGCGTGGGGCGTCGCGGTGCTCGCGCACTACCGTCGTGCCCGCCTCGACGGCGAGCAGGCGGGGCTCGCCGCCTGGCTCGACGCCGGCATCCTCTCGGACGCGGCGTCGGAGACCATCCGCCCCGAGCCCGCCGAGGTCGCGGCGTTCGACGCGTACCGCGCCCGCTGGGTCGCCGGGCTCGCCATCGAGCACGCCGCCGTCGCGGCCGTCCCCGTCACGACCCCCGAATCCGAGTGAGGACAGAATGACCGACTTCAGCCCCGAGGTGCAGAGCGCGATCGAGCGCGTCCGCGCCGACGTCGCCGCGCTCCATGCCGAGCTCGTGCGCTACCAGCTCGTCGTCTGGACCGGCGGCAACGTGTCGGGCCGCGTGCCCGGCGCAGACCTCTTCGTCATCAAGCCCTCTGGCGTGGGCTATGACGACCTGGCACCCGAGAACATGATCCTGTGCGACCTCGACGGCGCCGTGATCCCCGGCACGCCCGGCTCCGACCGCAGCCCGTCGAGCGACACCGCGGCGCACGCATACGTGTACCGGAATATGCCGGAGGTCGGCGGGGTCGTCCACACCCACTCCACCTACGCCGTGGCCTGGGCGGCACGCGCCGAGCCCATTCCGTGCGTCATCACGGGGATGGCCGACGAGTTCGGCGGCGAGATCCCCGTCGGTCCCTTCGCGGTGATCGGCGACGACTCCATCGGACGCGGCATCGTCGAGACGCTGCGCGGGCACCGCTCGCGCGCCGTCCTCATGCAGAACCACGGCCCGTTCACGATCGGCAAGGACGCGAAGGACGCCGTGAAGGCCGCCGTCATGGTCGAGGACTCCGCCCGCAGCATCCACATCTCCCGGCAGCTCGGCGAGCCCGTCGCCATCCCGCAGGAGAAGATCGACCACCTCTACAACCGCTACCAGAACGTGTACGGCCAGACGCCCCAGGGAGGCATGAACCGATGAGCCGAAGCATCATCCCCGATCTCGCACAGCACGAGGTGTGGTTCCTCACGGGGAGCCAGCACCTCTACGGAGAGGAGACGCTCCGTCAGGTCGCCGAGCAGTCGCAGCAGGTCGCGCAGGGCCTCGTCGACTCCGCGGATGTCCCGGTGCGCGTCGTGTGGAAGCCCGTGCTGACGGGCTCGGACGAGATCCGCCGCGTCGTGCTCGAGGCCAACGCCGACGACAACGTCATCGGCCTCATCGCCTGGATGCACACCTTCAGCCCCGCGAAGATGTGGATCGCGGGCCTCAACGCGCTGCAGAAGCCCCTCCTGCACCTGCACACGCAGGTCAACGTGGAGCTGCCCTACGCCGACATCGACTTCGACTTCATGAACCTCAACCAGGCCGCCCACGGCGACCGCGAGTTCGGGTACATCGAGACGCGCCTCGGCATCCCGCGCACGACCGTCGTCGGACACGTCAGCGACCCTGCCGTCACGGCGCGGGTCGGCGTGTGGACGCGGGCCGCGGCGGGCCGCGCGGCCTCACAGGGCCTCAAGCTCGCGCGCTTCGGCGACAACATGCGCTACGTCGCCGTGACGGAGGGCGACAAGACGGAGGCGGAGATCCGCCTCGGCGTCCAGGTCAACACCTGGGGTGTGAACGACCTCGTCGAGGCCGTGGACGCCGCGAGCGAGGCGGACGTCGACGCGCTCGTCGCGGAGTACCTCGACCTCTACGACGTCGCCGACGAGCTGAAGCCGGGCGGGGAGCGTGCGGAGTCGCTGCGGTACGGCGCGAAGGTCGAGATCGGCCTGCGGTCGTTCCTCGAGGCCGGCGGCTTCAGCGCCTTCACGACGTCGTTCGAGGACCTGGGCGGGCTGCGCCAGCTGCCCGGCCTCGCGGTGCAGCGCCTCATGGCCGACGGGTACGGCTTCGGCGCGGAGGGCGACTGGAAGACGGCGGTGCTCGTGCGGCTCGCCGCGGTCATGGGCGCGGGCCTCCCGGGCGGCGCGAGCCTCATGGAGGACTACACGTACCATCTCGAACCGGGCAACGAGCTCATCCTCGGCGCCCACATGCTCGAGGTCAGCCCGAGCCTCACGACCGCGAAGCCGCGCCTCGAAGTGCACCCGCTTGGCATCGGCGACCGCGAGGACCCCGTGCGACTCGTCTTCACGGCCGACGCCGGCCCCGCCGTCGTCGTCGCGATGAGCGACCTGCGCGACCGGTTCCGCCTCGTGGCGAACGTCGTCGAGAACGTCGACCTGCCCGCCCCGATGCCCAAGCTCCCGGTGGGCCACGCGCTGTGGAAGCCCGCCCCCGACTTCCACACCTCGGCGGCAGCCTGGCTCGCCGCGGGCGCCGCCCACCACACCGTCATGTCGACGCAGGTGGGCGTGGAGGTGTTCCGCGACTTCGCGAAGATCTCGGGCATCGAGCTCGTCACGATCGACGACGCGACGACCCTCGACGGGTTCGAGCGCGAGCTGCGCTGGAACGCCGTGTACTACCGCGTGGCGCAGGGGCTCTGACCCCCCGCGGAGGGCCTCCCGTCCGGGCGGGCGGCCCTCCGCGGACGCAACTTATGAATCCGCTCCGTGTCCCCCATTTGGGGGACACGTGCGCTACACTCGTACGCAGACGTCCCTCTCGGTCGTCCAGCCCTCATCGCTATCCCCCCTAGTCGATGAGGGCTGATTCTCTTTCCGGCGGATGCGACGCTCGGCGCCACGAGGCGACGCGGCGCGTCATCTGCGGGAAAGCCCCCTATCATTTCCGGCCGCACTCCCGTAGCGTGGACGATGTCGGCGCGAGATCTGCGTCGGCACCCAACAACAAGAACGGCAGTACATGAGCACGCAGGGCACCGTCAAGTGGTTCAACTCGGAGAAGGGCTTCGGCTTCATCGCTCCGGACGAGGGCGGCTCTGACGTCTTCGCGCACTACACCGCAATCACCGCGAGCGGCTACCGCTCGCTCGAGGAGAACCAGCGCGTCGAGTTCGAGATCGCGCAGGGTCCCAAGGGACTTCAGGCGGAGAACATCCGCCCGCTGTAATCCACAGCGACACAGAAGGGCCCGTGCGAGCGATCGCACGGGCCCTTCGTCGTGCGCGTGCGCGTGGGCGCTCGGGCGCGCTTTCGTGCGCGGGGTGCGCTCGCGCGCTTCGTGCGCGGGGCGATCAGGCGCGCAGGGGCGTCGCGAGCGCCTGCGCGTCCTCGGCGTGGCGGATCGCGCGGCGGGCGTCGTCGAGCGCCGCCACCGGGTCGTGCGCCTGGCGGGCGCGGGCGAGCTCGTCCCGCGCCGCATCGAGGCGCACGCGCGCCTCGAGCGAGGCGCCGGGCTGCACCGCCGCCTCGGCGCGCGCGAGGGCGCTGCGTGCCGCGGCGAGCGTGCCGGGCAGGGCGCCTCGCGCGCCCAGCAGGCGCTGCTGCACGGTGCGCGCGTCGGCGAGAGCGCGATCGAGCCGGTCGCGCAGGCGGGCGATCTCCTCGTTCACATGCACCGGCCGGGCCTGCGCCTCCGCGCGGAGCTCGTCGAGCCGACGGGCGGCCGCGTCGATCTCGCGGCCGAGGCGGTCGGCGTCGGGGGGCGGGAGTGCGGCGCGGATGCCCGTGGCCGAGCGGATGGCGCCGGCCGCGCCCGTCAGCTCCCCCGCCACGGCCTGCGCCGACTGCACGACGATGCGGTGGCGCTCCTCGAGGACCCGGAACCCGCGTTCGGCGGACCGCAGCGCGCGCTCCGCGGCCGCGAGGTCGGCGAGGGCGGACGCGGACGGATCGGCCGCCTTGTCCGCGGCGGCGCGCAGGCTCTCGTCGGCCGCCTCGATCTCGCGGCCGGCGCGGTCGGCTGCGGCCTCGGCGTCCGCCCACTCCGCGCGATCCGCGCGCTCGGCGAGCTCGGCGAGGAGCGCGGCCGGGTCGCCCGTGCGCGCCCTCAGCGCGGCGAGCCGCCCGCGTGCCGCCGCGACCTGGTCGGCGGCGGCGGCATGCGTGCGGGTCCACTCCCGATGGTCGTCGCGCGCCGCCGCCACGCTCTGGATGGCGGCATCGACACGCGTGCGGAGCGTTCGCGCGTCGCGTCGCACGTGCGCCGGGAGGCGGTCGTCCTCGCGGAGCGCACGGTACGCCGAGAAGGCGTCGTCGCGTGTGTGCTGAGCGCTCATGCGCGCACGGCGCAGGCTCGCGGGCGGGTCGCCGTCGTACAGCGCGCCCGACAGCGCGATCTCCAGCTCGAGCTCGTCGAGATCGTCGTCGAGTGCGACGAGGGCCGCGCCGACGCCGTCGAGCGCCGTCGTCGTCTTCGTGCGGGCGCGTCTGCCCCGACGCGCGCGCTTCGTGATCCACGTGACGAGGACCACGATGGCTGCCGCCCCGCCGAACACGACCGCGGCGGGCAGCAGCCAGGCGAGGAGCGTCGCGGGGTCGATCTCGAGACGGGGCACGGTCATCCCCCTGGCGAGGCGAGGAGCAGCGCCCGCAGCTGGTCGATGTCGTCGACGACCGCGGCGGCGCCCTCCTCCTCGCCGGGCGTGCCGAAGCCCCATCGCACGTGGATGACGGGGATGCCGTGCTCGGCCGCGCCGTCGATGTCGTGGTGCCGGTCGCCGATGAGCACGGGCCGCGACACGTCGACGCCGGCGGCGGCCATCCGCTCGATCGCCTTCGCGATGACGGTCGACTTCGTGTCGAGCGCGTCGGCGGCGGGCGACGCGCCCGTCATCGTCACGAAGCAGTCGTCGACGCCGTAGTGCTCGAGGATGCCCGCGACCTGGTTCTCGGGCTTCGAGCTCGCGGTGGCCTGCGGCACGCCCGCCTCGTGCACCTCCCTCAGCAGCTCGGGCACGCCGGGATAGAGGACGACGGACGACGCGAAGCCCTCGCGCGTCGCGAGCGCGCGGTAGCGCTCGACGGCGTCGACCGCCTCATCCGGGCTCAGCATGGCGTGCACCTGGAACGACTCCAGGATGGGCGGGCCGATCCAGGCGGAGAGGTCATCCGGTCCCGGCGGGGTGCGGCCGAGGTCCTCCAGCACCCGGACGATCCGAGGGAGGATGCCCGCGGAGGCATCGGCGATCGTGCCGTCGACGTCCCAGAGGATGCAGGACCAGGGGGAGATGCCGGGCGACGCCATGCTCCCACCCTACCGACGCACCCGTCCGCGGCAGCGGAGGCGGATCAGGCCGACGCGGGGCGGAGCAGCGGCGTCGACGACGGCGCGAACGCGGCGCTCAGCACCTGGCAGCCGGCGCCCACCGCGGTGGCGTCGGCGCCGACCACGGAGGTGCCCACGCGCAGCGGATGCGGCAGCACGTACGCCTTCGACGCGTCCACCCTGCGGCGGATCTCGGCGAGCGCGACGGGCGCGAGGTGATTCCAGAAGGCGCCGCTCACCACGACGTCGGCGAGGTCGAGGAGGTTCGCGACGAGCACCACGGCGGTCGCGATGTCGCCGGCGATGCCGTCGACGATCGTCCGGACGCGGGCGTCGTCGTCGGCCGCGGCGCACGCCTCGGCGTAGGCGGCTGCCACCGCGTCGTGGTCGTCGAGCGAGACGGGTGCGATCGCGCCCGCCTCCGCCGCCTCGCGCACGAGCCGAGCCGGCGCGATGTTCTCGCCGAGGCAGCCGCGGTTGCCGCACGCGCACAGCGGGCCGTCGTGCGAGACGCGCAGATGGCCGATGTCGCCGAGGTTCGACGTCGCCCCGCGGCGCACGCTGCGGTCGAGCGCGATGCCGAGGCCCACGCCCGTTCCGATGTAGAGCACGGCGAAGTCGTCGCGGTCGGGATCGCCGGCCGACCAGAGCTCGCCGATCGTGGCCGCGGTGACGTCCTTCTCGAGCGCCACGGGCATCCCGAGCGCGTCGCCCAGCGCGTCGCGCAGCGGCACGCCGTCCCATCCCGGAAGGAGGGGCGGGTTGTCGACGGTGCCGCGCTCGAGGTCGAGGGGACCGGGTGCGGCGATGCCGATGCCGAGGAGCCGATCGCGGTCGACGTGCGCCGCGGCGACGAGCGCCTCGACCGAGCCGACCATGCTGTCGACGACATGCGCGGGCGAGAGCACGCGCGGCGTCGGCGTCACGGCACGGGCCACGACCGCGCCGGCGAGATCGACGACGGTGTAGGTGATGAACGACGGATCCAGGTGGATGCCGATCGCCGAGCGCGCTTGCGGGACGAGGTGCAGCGCCGTCCGCGGCTTTCCCGGGCCGATCGCGGTGCGCTCGCCCTCGCGGATGAGCCCGGCGGCGAGCAGACGCCGCGTCGCGTTCGTCGCGGTCTGCGACGACAGCCCCGTCTGAGCGGCGATCTCGACCCTGCTCACCCCGTCGCGGGCCATCCGGATGACGTCGAGCACGACCGACTGGTTGAACTCGCCGATCGACGGCAGATTCGCACCGCGTCGCGACATCGGGCACCTCCGAGACCAGTATCGACCCGTCGACCTCTTGACTTTAGTAAACCAAGACGATTTATTAATTCGCGACGGCCGCGCATCGGGGCGCCGGCCCGACGACAGAGGAGTCTCATGATGCGCAGGACGATGACGTCGCTGGCACTGCTGGGCGGAGGGGCGCTGCTGCTCTCCGGCTGCGGCGGAGGCGCGGGCGGCGACGCGGACACGATCCGCGTGGCGTACCAGAAGTTCGGCACGTTCACGCAGCTCGACGATCTGCTCCAGGAGGTGAAGAGCGACTTCGAGGAGACGCACGAGGGCATCACCGTCGAGCTCGTGCCGATCGAGGCGCAGCAGAACGACTACTTCACGAAGCTCGCGCTCATGAACCAGTCGCCCTCGACGGCACCCGACGTCATGTACGAGGACACGTTCATGATCAAGTCGGACGTCGACGCCGGATACCTCGCGCCGCTCGACGACTACGTCGCGGACTGGGACGAGTGGGACTCCTTCTTCGACAACGCCAAGCAGGCGGGGCTCGGCGACGACGGCGGCGTCTACGGCATCCCCATGGGCACCGACACCCGCGCCCTCTGGTACAACACCGAGCTCTTCGCGCAGGCGGGCCTCCCCGTGCCGTGGGAGCCCGCGACGTGGCAGGACGTGCTCGACGCGGCGGAGGCCATCCGCGCCGAGATGCCCGACGTCATCCCGCTCAACGTCTACTCGGGCAAGCCGCAGGGCGAGGCGGCGGCGATGCAGGGCTTCGAGATGCTGCTCTACGGGACGGGGGACACCCTCTACGACACCGCGACGTCGAAGTGGGTCACGGGCTCGCAGGGCTTCGTCGACTCGCTGCAGTTCATCGCCGACGTCTACCAGGGCGAGCTCGGTCCGACACCGCAGCAGGCGCTCGACACCAACGTCGGCACCTCGGTCGCCGCGGAATGGCTGCCGGCGGGCGAGCTCGCGATCGCGCTCGACGGCTCGTGGCTGAGCGGCACGTGGCTCGAGACCGGCACGGCGCCCTGGCCGGAGTGGGAGGAAGTCATGGCGCAGGCGCCCATGCCGACGCAGGACGGCCAGGAGCCCGGTGCCGTGAGCATGTCGGGCGGATGGACCCTCGCGATGGGCTCCGATTCCGACAACCCGGACGCGGCGTGGGACTTCATCGCCCTCGCACTCGACAAGGACAACTCGCAGGCCTACGACATCGCCGCGAGCCAGATCGCGGTGCGCTCGGACGTGGCGGAGGACCCCGATTACATCGCCGCGAACCCCTCGTTCGAGTTCTTCTCGTCGCTCGTGCCCGTCACGAACTACCGGCCGGCGACGAGCGACTACGCGCAGATCTCCAACGAGATCACGGTCGCCATGGAGGCCGTGATGACCGGCCAGCAGACCCCGGAGGAGGCGGCAGCGGCCTACGACGAGGCCGTCGTCGGCATCGTCGGCGAGGAGAACACGCAGGATGGCTGACGTCGCCTCCGAGACCGCCCTCGTCGTCGGCGTCGACCCGCGCCGACGGCGGGGCGGGCCGCGTCCGCGCGGCGGAGCGCTCCGGCGCGACGCCGTGCGCGCGCTCCCGCTGCTGCCCGCCGTCGTCCTGCTCGCCGTGTTCCTGCTCGGGCCGGTCATCAGCTCGTTCTACGGCGCGTTCACCAACGCGGCGCTGCGCGGGGCGGCGGCGCGGGAGGCCGAGTTCGTCGGCTTCCAGAACTACATCGACCTGTTCTCCGACCCCGACTTCCCGAAGTCCGTCTGGCTCACCCTGGTCTTCCTCGTCGGCTCGGCCATCCTCGGCCAGAACGTCCTCGGGATGCTCCTCGCCGTCGCGATGCGCTCGTCGGCACGGCCCGTGCGCGCGGTCGTCTCGACCATCGTGGTCGGCGCCTGGGTGCTCCCGGAGATCGTCGCGTCGTTCGCGGCCTACGCCTTCTTCGCGCAGGACGGCACCCTGAACGCGCTCCTGGCCGGCGTGGGGATCGAAGGGCCGTCGTGGCTCTACGACGCCCCCATGCTGTCGGTCATCCTCGCGAACATCTGGCGCGGCACGGCGTTCTCGATGCTCGTGTACTCGGCGGCCCTCTCCGAGGTGCCGCCCGAGATCACCGAGTCGGCGGAGGTCGACGGCGCACGGGGATGGCAGCGGTTCCTCTGGATCACCGTGCCGATGATCCGCCGCAGCATCTCGACGAACCTCATGCTCACCACGCTGCAGACGCTGTCGGTGTTCACCCTCATCTACGTCATGACGGGAGGCGGCCCCGGCACCGACTCGTCGACGCTGCCGGTCCTCGCCTACCAGGAGGCCTTCAAGTTCTCCGAGCTGGGCTTCGGAACCGCGATCGCGACCATCCTGCTCGTCGTCGGCGGCATCTTCTCCGTCATCTACATCCGCGCCCTTCGACCCGAGGAGGACCGATGACGCTCGCCCTCACTTCGCCGCGCGGCCGCGGGCTGCGCGTCGTCGCGAACCTCGTTCTCGTGCTCATCGGGCTGGCGTTCCTGCTGCCGATCGTCTGGCTCGTGCTGGCCTCGCTCGACCGCAGGGCGACGCTCTCGGTCGCGCTCCCGCAGGAGTGGACCCTCGACAACTTCGCCGCCGTCCTCACCCCCGACCTCGCGTTCGAGCCGCTGTGGAACAGCGTCGTGCTCTCGGGCGGATGCGCCATCGTGACCGTGGCGGTCGCGGTGCTGGCGGCCTACCCGCTCTCGCGGTACCGGCTCCGCATCAACAAGCCCTTCCTCTACGGCGTGCTCTTCGGCACGTGCCTGCCGATCACCGCCATGATGGTGCCCGTCTACATGCTGTTCGTGTGGTTCGACCTCATCGACTCCGTTCCGGGGACGATCCTGTTCCTCGCCGCGACGTCGCTGCCGATGGCGATCTGGATGACGAAGAACTTCATGGACGGCGTGCCCATCTCTCTCGAGGAGGCCGCGTGGGTGGACGGGGCGTCGATGCTGACGACCCTGACCCGGGTCGTCATGCCCCTCATGCGCTCGGGGATCGGGGTCGTGTTCATCTTCGTGTTCATGCAGGCGTGGGGGAACTTCTTCGTCCCCTTCGTGCTGCTCCTGAGCCCCGACCGCCAGCCGGCCGCCGTCAGCATCTTCGCCTTCTTCGGGCAGTACGGGGCCGTCGCCTACGGACAGCTCGCCGCCTTCTCGCTCATCTACTCCGTCCCCGTCCTCGCGCTCTACGTGCTCGTCACGCGGCTCTCGGGCGGCTCGTTCGCCCTCGCCGGCGCCGTCAAGGGCTGATCGCCCGCCGAAAGGAACACCCGTCATGCACGACGACTCCGTCCTCGTCTCGAGGAGGATCACCCGCACCTTCCGCGACCGCATCGCACCGGCCGTCCGTGCCGAGCGGATGCCCGTCGACATCGTCGCGTGGGAGGCGCCGGGCGAGCCGGTGCCGTTCGCGGAGGCGCGGGACGCCGCGTACGCGCCGCTCGCCGCGGGCACGCCCTGGGGCCGCCCGTGGGGCACGACCTGGATGCGGGTGCGCGGCGAGGTGCCGGCCGCCTGGCGCGCGCTCGCGGCAGCGGGCACGCACGCGGTCGAGCTCGTCGTCGACCTCGGGTTCACGGGCGGGCAGCCCGGCTTCCAGGCCGAGGCGCTCGTGCGCACGCCGGACGGGCGCCTCGTGAAGGGCATCGAGCCCCTCAACGACTGGGTGGCGGTCGACGGCGACGCGTTCGACCTCTTCATCGAGGCGGCGTCCAACCCCGACGTCGGGTCGGACTGGTCGTTCCGCCCGACCCCGCTCGGCGACCCCGCGACGGCGGGGGACGCGCCGATCTACGTCCTGCGCGGCGTCTGGCTCGCGCTGCGCGACCTCGCCGCCGCCGCCCTCGAACGCGACTGGTCCGTGCTCGAGGGGCTGCTCGCCGTCCTGCCCGAGCGCTCGCCTCGGCGGGCGGGCATCCTGCGCGCGCTGGAGCGGGCATCCGACGTGCTCGACCCCGACGACGTCGCCGGATCCGCGCAGGCGGCGCGCGACGCGCTCGCGCCCGTGCTCGCCGTCACCGCGTCGGGGTCGGCGCACCGCGTCGCCGCCGTCGGGCACGCGCACATCGACTCCGCCTGGCTCTGGCCCGTGCGCGAGACCATCCGCAAGTGCGCGCGCACGTTCTCGAACGTGCTCGACCTCATGGACCGCCATCCCGACTTCGTCTTCGCCGCCTCGTCGGCGCAGCAGTACGCGTGGATGAAGGAGCACTATCCCGACGTGTTCGCCCGCATCCGCGAGCGCGTCGCCGAGGGCCGCTGGGCGCCCGTGGGCGGCATGTGGGTGGAGTCGGACACGAACATGCCCGGCGGGGAGGCCCTCGCGCGGCAGTTCGTCGCGGGCAAGGGCTTCTTCCTGCGCGAGCTCGGCGTCGAGACGACGGAGGTGTGGCTGCCCGACTCGTTCGGGTACTCGGGCGCGCTGCCGCAGATCGTCGCGGCATCGGCGTCGGAGAACTTCCTCACGCAGAAGATCTCGTGGAACGAGACGAACGTCATGCCGCACCACACCTTCCACTGGGAGGGGATCGACGGCACGCGCGTCTTCACGCACTTCCCGCCCGTCGACACCTACAACTCCGACCTCGGAGCAGAGGACCTCGCCCGTGCCGAGCGCCAGAACGCCGAGCGCGGGCTCAGCGACCTGTCGCTCGTACCCTTCGGATTCGGCGACGGCGGCGGCGGCCCGACACGGGAGATGATCGAGACAGCGCATCGCAAGGCCGACCTCGACGGGTCGCCGCGCGTCGAGCTGACCCGCCCCGACGCCTTCTTCGCCCAGGTGCGCGCCGAGCACCCCTCTCCCGCGACGTGGTCGGGCGAGCTCTACCTCGAGTTCCACCGCGGCACCTACACCTCGCAGGCCGGCACGAAGGCCGGCAACCGGCGCAGCGAGCACCTGCTCCGCGAGGCGGAGCTGTGGGCCGCGACCGCGGCCGTCCGCACGGGCGCTCCCTACCCGGCAGAGGCCATCCGCTCGGCGTGGGAGACGGTGCTGCTGCTGCAGTTCCACGACATCCTGCCCGGCTCGTCGATCGCGTGGGTGCACCAGCAGGCCGAGGAGAGCCACGCGCGCGTGGCCCGCCAGCTCGAGGGGATCATCGCGGCCGCCCTCGACGCCCTCGCGGGCGACGGCGACGGCGATGTCGTGTTCAATGCGGCACCCGTCGCGCTCGGCGGGGCGCCGGCGCTCGGGGCGGGGCCGGCTGCCGGTCGCGCCGCCGCGCGGGTCGCGACGGCGGGCGCCGGTGCGGGCTCGGCAGGGGGCTCGACGGAGGCGGATGGCGCCGTGGGCGGGGGCTCGGCAGGGGCCTCGACGGAGGCGGATGGCGCCGTGATCGAGGGCGAGCACGTGCGCGTCGTCGTCGACGAGCGGGGCGAGATCGTCTCGTTCGCGGCCGACGGGCGCGAGATCGTGCCGCCGGGCGGGCGAGGGAACGTGCTGCAGCTGTTCCGCGACACCCCGACGCAGTGGGACGCGTGGGACATCGACCACCACTTCAACCGCACGCCGCTGCCCGCAGCGCGCGTGGAGTCGCTCGAGATCGAGGGCGACGCCGTGGTGGTGGTGCGCACCGTGGGCGACTCGTCCGTGACGCAGCGGCTCGCGCTCTCCCCGGATGGCCGCGCACTCGACATCGAGACGACGGTCGACTGGCGGGAGCGGCAGAAGCTCCTGAAGCTCGCCTTCGATATCGATGTGCTCGCCGACACCGCGGCCTCGGAGATCCAGTTCGGGCACATCCGCCGCCCCGTGGCCGCCAACACGTCATGGGACGCCGCGCGCTTCGAGACCGTCGCGCACCGCTGGCTGCACGTCGACGAGCCGGGGTTCGGGGTCACGATCGCCAACGACCGCGTCTACGGGCACGACGTCACGCGCATCGCCCGGCAGGGCGGCGGCGCCGCGACCCGGGTGAGGGAGTCGCTGCTGCGCGCGCCCGTCTTCCCCGACCCCGCGGCCGACGTGGGGGTGCACGTGTTCCGCCACGCGCTGTCGGCGGGCGGGGTGCTGGACGCGGCGGGGGAGGGGTATCGCCTCAACCTGCCGGGGCGCGTGCGGCGCGGAGCCCCGGTCGCGCCCCTCGTGCGGGTGGAGGGGTCGCCGTCGGTGCTCGTCGAGGCCGTCAAGCTCGCCGAGGACGGCTCGGGGGATGTCGTCGTGCGGCTCTACGAGGCACGAGGCGGGCGTGCATCCGGCCGCCTCGTCACGGGGTTCGCGGCAGCGGGCGCGGTGCGCACCGACCTGCTGGAGCGCGCGCTCGACGCGCAGCCGGCCGACGCGCTCGCGCTCGACCTGCGGCCGTTCGAGCTCGTGACGGTGCGGATCGCGCGGGCATAGTCCGTCCGCCCCGCGCGGCGGCTCCGGCGGCTCTCGGGGTGCGGCTCGGTGCGGCCGGCACGGCGTCTCGTCCGGGTCGCGGTTTCCGTCCTGAAATGGCCGTTTGGGGCCGGGAAGTGGGACCTGGGGGAGGGGGTGTGTCGTCCAGGTGGCGGTTTCGGTCCTGAAGTGGCTGTTTGGGGCCGGGAAGTGCGACCTGGGGGAGGGGTGTCTCGTCCGGGTCGCGGTTTCCGTCCTGAAATGGCCGTTTGGGGCCGGGAAGTGCGACCTGGGGGAGAAAAGGGAGGGGGAGGGACCCCGGGGCGGCTCAGAACAGCCGCGGCACGCCCGACTCGATCCCCTTCATCTCGTCGTAGTCCAGCGTGAGGCAGCGGATGCCGCGGTCCTCGGCGAGCACGCGCGCCTGCGGCTTGATCTCCTGTGCGGCGAACACGCCCTGCACGGGCGCGAGGTGCGGATCGCGCCCGAGCAGTTCGAGGTAGCGCGTGAGCTGCTCGACGCCGTCGATGTCGCCGCGGCGCTTCACCTCGACGGCGATCGCGATGCCCTCGGCATCGCGCACGAGCAGATCGACGGGGCCGATCGCCGTCGGGAACTCCCGACGCACGAGCGTCGCGCCCTCCGAGATGAGCTCGACCTGCTCCGCGAGCAGCCGCTGCAGATCGGCCTCGACGCCGTCCTTGATGAGCCCGGGGTCGACCCCGAGGTCGTGCCGCGTGTCGCTCAGCACCTCGTGGATGCGGACGGTGAGCGCGTCGCCGGTCTTCTGGTGCGTCACCTTCCAGACCTCCACGACGCCGGCGGCGACGAGCTCGTCGTCGGGCGCGACGACGTCGAGGCGGCAGGGCGGGCTCATCCAGTTGAGGGGCTTGTACGAGCCGCCGTCCGAGTGGATGAGCAGGCTGCCGTCTCCCTTGTGCATGAGCACGCGGGTCGCGAGCGGCAGATGGGCGTTGAGGCGGCCCGTGTAGTCCACGGAGCACTGGGCGATGACGAGGCGCACCGGACGAGCCTAGCCGCGACGACCCTCCGCCCTCCTATGCCGTCAGAGGCATCCTCGGGCGATCCGGGCCTTCACAGGAAGTGCACGGGTAGGATGGGGACACCGCCGCAACCTGACCCGCCGTCTCGACGAGCCAGAGGAGATGCCCATGATCGTTCTCCTCGCGCTGTTCGCGGTCGGAGCGCTCCTCCTCCCCGTCCTCGCCCGGTGGCTGGGGGCTCGCGTGTTCTGGGTCTCGGCGCTCTTCCCGATCGCGGCGCTCGTGCACGCGCTCGCCGTCTCGCCCGACGTCGTCGACGGGACCATTCCCTTCGAGACATACACCTGGATCGCTCCGCTCGGCATCGAGCTGTCGATGCGGATGGATACGCTCAGCTGGGTGATGACGCTCGTCGTCACGGGCGTCGGCGCACTCGTCATGCTGTACTGCCGGGTCTACTTCCGCGGGAAGACCGCGGGGCTCGGGCGCTTCTCGGCCGTCCTTCTCGCGTTCGCGGGCGCGATGTACGGCCTCGTGCTGACGGACGACGCCGTCATGCTCGTCATGTTCTGGGAGGTGACGAGCATCCTCTCGTACCTCCTCATCGGGCATTACCACACGCGTGCCGCGAGCCGACGTGCCGCGCTGCAGGCGCTGCTCGTCACGACCCTCGGCGGTCTCGTGATGTTCGTGGGCGTCGTCGTGCTCGTCGTGACGGCCGGGACGACGAGCATCGCAGCCATCCTTGCCGCCCCGCCGACGGGCGCCATCGTCGATGCGGCGCTCGTGCTGCTGCTCGTGGGCGCCATCAGCAAGTCGGCGCTGTTCCCCTTCCACTTCTGGCTGCCCGGCGCCATGGCCGCGCCGACGCCGGTGAGCGCGTACCTGCATGCCGCCGCCATGGTGAAGGCGGGCATCTACCTGCTCGCGCGGTTCTCGCCCGCCTTCGCGGAGGCGGGGCCGTGGCGTCCCGTGATCGTCACCCTGGGCATCCTCACCATGCTGCTCGGCGGCTACCAGGCGCTGCGCGAGACGGACCTGAAGCGCATCCTCGCCTTCGGGACGGTGAGCCAGCTCGGCTTCATCTCCGTCGTCATCGCGTACGGGACGCGCGACATGGCGCTCGCCGGGATCGCGCTGCTCCTCAGCCACGCGCTGTTCAAGTCGGCGCTCTTCCTCGTGGTCGGCGTCATCGACCGCCAGCTGTCGACGCGCGACATCCGCGATCTCTCCGGCGTCGGCCGGCAGGCTCCCACGATGGCCGCGCTGTCGATGGTCGCGATCGCGACGATGGCCGGCCTGCCGCCCACGCTCGGTTTCGTCGCGAAGGAGGCGGCGTTCACGGCGCTCCTCGACCTCGTGGGCGAGGGTGACGGATGGGCCCTCGCGGCCCTCGTGGGCATCGTCGCGGGATCGGCGCTCACGCTCGCCTACGGGCTGCGGTTCGTCTGGGGCGCGTTCTGGACCAAGCGCGACGCCGCAGGGGAGCGGCGCGAGCCGACGTACTGGCCCGATCCGCCGATCGGCTTCCTGTCGGCGCCGCTCGTGCTCGCCTCGCTCGCTCTCGCGGGGGGCATCGTGTCGCCGCTGCTCGACTCGGTGCTGGCGGGCTACGCCGACACGGCTCCCGGCGAAGGCCACTACCACCTCGCGCTCTGGCACGGTCTCGAGCCCGCGCTTCTCCTGTCGCTGCTGACGATCGTCGGCGGAGTGGGCGTGTTCTGGCTCGTCCGGGCGACGGGATGGGACCTCACCGGCCGCATCCTCCGCTTCCAGGCCGGAGACGTCTACTACCTCGTGACGCGCGGGATCGACCGGCTGTCGGTCTCCGTCACGTCGCTCACCCAGCGCGGCTCGCTGCCCGTCTACGTCGGCACGATCTTCGTCGTGTTCGTCGCGGCCGAGGGCTCGGTCCTCCTCGCGAGCCCCGACTGGCGCATCGCGCTCGACGCGTGGCAGCACCCCGTGCAGCTGGCGATGGCTCCGCTCATGATCGCCGCGGGCATCCTCGCGGTGCGCGCGCGCAAGCGGTACACGGGCGTCGTGCTCGTGTCGGTGACGGGCCTCGGGATGATCGTGCTGTTCGCCGTCGAGGGCGCACCCGATCTCGCGCTCACGCAGGTGCTCGTGGAGTCGGTGACGCTCATCGCGTTCGCGCTCGTGCTGCGGCGGCTGCCGTCGCGGATGGGCAGCCACAACGAGTCGGTCGCCCCTGTCGCCCGCGCCGTGCTCGCCATCGCCGTGGGCGTGACGATGGCGTTCGTCGCCGTCGTCGCCTCGAGCGCGCGCATCCACGAGCCGGTGTCGGTCGCGTGGGCCGAGCTCGCCTACGAGATCGGGCACGGTCGCAACATCGTCAACGTCGCGCTCGTCGACCTGCGCGGATGGGACACGATGGGCGAGCTGTCGGTCCTCGTGCTCGCCGCGACGGGCGTCGCCTCGCTCGTCTTCGTCACGCACCGCTCCGACAACACGCTCGAGCGCATGACGAAGCGGCTGCCGAAGGCCGCGCGCCGAGCCGCGCGCCGCAGGCCTCTCGTCGAGACGACCGAGGGCATCCGCCTGCAGACCGCCGAGAACCGCGATCGGCCCCGCGCGTGGCTCGTGGGCGGACAGAAGATGAGCCGCGAGTCGCGGTCGATCCTCCTCGAGGTGATCGTCCGCATCCTCTTCCACACGATCATCGTCGTCTCGCTGTACCTGCTCTTCGCGGGCCACAACCTGCCGGGCGGCGGGTTCGCGGGCGGCCTCGTCGCCGGGATGGCCCTCGTCATGCGGTACATCGCGGGCGGACGCTACGAGCTGGGCGCAGCCGCGCCGCGCGACGCCGGGCAGCTGCTCGGCGCGGGCCTCGTGCTCGCGGTCGGCACGGCCGTCGTGCCGCTGCTCTTCGGCGTCGACCCGCTGACGCGCGGCATCTGGGAGGCGGAGCTGCCCCTCGTCGGCCACGTCGAGTTCGTCACGTCGACGATCTTCGACGTCGGCGTCTACCTCGTCGTCATCGGCCTCGTGCTCGACGTGCTGCGGAGCCTCGGCGCAGAGGTCGACCGCCAGCTGCGCGAGGAGAAGGACTCGGCGGAGAGGAGGGCGGCGCGATGACCGTCTCGACCACCCTCATCGTCATCATGGCCGCCCTGTACGCGGCCGGCGTCTACGCCATGCTCGAGCGCAGCCTGACCCGCGTGCTCATCGGCTTCCTGCTGCTCGGCAACGCCACGAACCTCCTGCTGCTCACGGTCATGGGCTACCCGGGCGTCTCGCCGTTCTACGGCGACGACGGCCGGCAGAGCGATCCGCTGCCGCAGGCACTCATGCTCACGGCCATCGTGATCACGTTCGCGGTGAGCGCGTTCCTGCTCGCGCTCATCTACCGCTCCTGGCAGCTCGGCCGCGCCGACACGGTCGAGGACGACGAGGAGGACCGGTCGCTGCGCGAGCGGGCCATCGAGACCGAGGACGTGCTCGAGGACGAGGAGGAGGACGCCGAGACGGGCGACGAGTCGGTCACCGACTTCGTGGGCGTCGCCGCGTCGCCCATCACGCTGCTCCACGCGTCGGATGCGCCGGGGTTGCGCGATGACGCCCCCGTGGACATGCCGACAGGAGAATACGACGACGAGGGAGGGGACAGCCGATGAGCAATCTCGTTCCCCTGCTCGTCGCGATGCCGCTGCTGGGTGCGGCCGTGACGCTCATCTTCAGCCGACGGCGTCGCGCGCAGGTCGCCGTGTCGATCGCGACGCTGAGCCTGACGTTCGTGCTGGCGGCGTTCCTGCTCGTCGTCGTCGATCAGGGCACGCCGCTCGCGGTCTCGGTGGGCGGATGGCCGCTGCCGTTCGGCATCGTCCTGTACGTCGATCGGCTGGCGGCGCTGCTCGTCGCCGTGTCGAGCGTCGTGCTGCTGGCGGTCCTGCTCTTCTCGGTCGGCCAGGGGGCCGCCGACGGCGACGACGAGACGCCGGTGTCGATCTTCCACCCGTCGTACCTCATCCTCGCGGCGGGCATCTTCAACGCGTTCATCGCGGGCGACCTCTTCAACCTCTACGTGGGCTTCGAGATCCTGCTCGTGGCGTCGTACGTGCTCATCACGCTCGGCGGCACGAAGGCGCGCATCCGCTCTGGCGTCGTCTACATCGTCGTGTCGCTCGTGTCGTCGATCCTGTTCCTCTCCGCGATCGCGGTGCTCTACGGTGCGCTCGGAACGGTCAACATGGCGCAGATCGCCGAGCGGATGGTCGAGCTGCCGTCGGAGGTGCAGCTCGTGCTGCACGTGCTGCTCGTGCTTGCGTTCGCCATCAAGGCGGCCGTCTTCCCGCTGTCGTTCTGGCTGCCCGACTCGTACCCGACCGCGCCGGCTCCCGTCACGGCGGTGTTCGCGGGTCTGCTGACGAAGGTGGGCGTCTACGCGCTCATCCGCACCGAGACGCAGCTGTTCGCCGACTCCGACATCAACATGCTGCTGCTCATCGTGTCGATCGCCACGATGGTGGTGGGCATCCTGGGCGCCGTCGCGCAGGCCGAGCTGAAGCGCATCCTGTCGTTCACGCTCGTGAGCCACGTCGGGTACATGATCTTCGGCCTCGCGATCGCGACCGAGGCCGCGATCGGCGCGACGATCTACTACATGGTCCACCACATCGTCGTGCAGACGACGCTGTTCCTCGCGGTGGGCCTCATCGAGCGGCGCGCGGGCTCCACGTCGATCCTCAAGGTCAAGGGCCTGTTCGCGGCGGCTCCGCTGCTCGCCGCGCTGTACTTCATCCCCGCCCTCAACCTCGGCGGCCTGCCGCCTTTCTCGGGCTTCATCGGCAAGTTCGCGCTCTTCGAGGCGGCCGCGCAGGTGGGCACGCCCATCATGTACGCCGCGATCGCGGCGGGCATCGTCACGTCGCTCCTCACGCTCTACGCGCTCATGCGCGCGTGGAACCTCGCGTTCTGGCGCGAGGAGGAGGACTCCTCCGAGACGGAGGCGCGCATCTCGCACCTCGCCGACGCGCCCGCTGCGGGCGAGCAGTCGGGGCGGCGGGTCATCCCCCGCATCATGACGACGGCGACGGTGGGGATGGTCGCGGTCACCGTGGGTCTCACGGTGTTCGCCGGCCCGCTCTACGCCGTGTGCGAGAGCATCGGGCAGTCGCTGCTGCAGCCCGTGCACCTCGTCGAGCTCGAGACCGCGGAGGAGACGTCATGAGCCCCGACACGCGCCGCGGCGCCCTCCGCCGGGTCTGGGTTCAGCTGCCCTTCTTCGTGTGGCTCGTCGTGCTGTGGATGCTGTTGTGGGGCCAGTTCACGGTGCTCGCGGCGGTGACGGGCATCGTCATGGCCGTCTTCGTCACGAGCGTCTTCCGCCTTCCGGCGGCGGAGCTGTCGGGTCGTGTGAACCTCTGGTACGGGCTCGTGTTCGTCGCGATCTTCCTCGTCGAACTCGTGCGCGGCGCGCTCACGGTGGCGTGGCAGACGGTGTCTCCCGGCGTGCCCGGAACCGCGATCATCCGCGTGCCGCTGCGGGTCGACGACGACCTCGTCATGACGCACACCGCCGTCGCGGCGTCGCTCATCCCCGGATCGCTCGTCGTCGAGGCCGACCGGGAGAACCGGGTGCTCTACCTCCACGTCATCGGCGTGCGTGACACCGCCGACGTCGATCGCCAGCGGCGCAGCGTGCAGCGGTGGGAGAAGCGCGCCGTGCGCGCGGTCGGATCGCGGGCGGCGCTCGCGCTCATCCGCTCGGGTGCCGCGCCCTACGCCGAGCGGCAGGCGCAGGAAGGGGGAGGATCATGAACATCCTCGTCATCGCCATCATCGCGGTGTTCGCGGTCGCCGCGGCGCTCACGATCATCCGGATGGTCACGGGCCCGTCGATCCTGGATCGGGCCGTCGCGAGCGACGTGCTGCTCACGATGGTGCTGTGCGCGCTCGGCGCGGAGGCCGTCGTCAACCACCACACGCGCACGCTGCCGATCATGCTCATCATCGCGGCCGTCGGCGTGTTCGGGTCGATCGCGGTCGCCCGGTTCGTGGCGCGGAAGGAGCAGGACCGATGACGATCGAAGAGACGCTCGACGCCGTCGCGCTCGTGCTCGTGCTGATCGGCGCGCTGCTGTGCCTCACGGCAGGCATCGGCCTGCTGCGGTTCCACGACGTGACGACGCGCCTGCACGCCGCGACGAAGCCCCAGGTGCTCGGCCTGCTGCTCATCGCCGTCGCGGTGGCGCTGTCGCTGCGGTCATGGTCGGCGTTCGCGACCCTCGTGCCGATCGTCGTCATCCAGATGGCGACGGCGCCGCTGTCGGCGCACATGGTGGGTCGCCAGGCCTATCGGAACGGCACGGTCGACACCGACGGGCTCGTCGTCGACGAGCTCGCGGAGGATGCGGAGCGGTAGGGGCGTTCGACCTCACCCCACCATCCCCATCCCGATCATCCCCGCGGTCATGACGGCCATCGCGGCGCGCTCGAGCGTGTGCCACCGCGGCGCGCGGGTCAGGCCGCGCGCCGTCTGCACGACGAGCGCGACGCCGTAGACGAGTGCGATCACGACGGCCGCGGCAGACGCCGATGCGCCGCCGTGCGCATGGCCGTCCCCCACGGCACCCGAGCCCGCCGCGTCACCCGCCCCTGCCGACGTCGCCAGCAGCAGCGCCATGACGACGAGTCCGACGGGGCGGTGCAGGTCCACCGCACGGCCGCGCCCCCGCCGCACCCGTGTCGCGACGGCGGCCGCGAGCGCGAGAACGACGAGAGCGACGGCCCAGGCGAACGGCGCCGCGCCCACGGCCATCCCGACCATGGCGGCGAGCATCGCGAGCGAGGCGATCACCGCCGAGACCGACACCCGGGGGCGGGCGGTGGCGGCGCAGGCCACGCACACCGCCCCCGGGACGATCATCGCGAGATGGGCCAGCAGCATCGCGTCAGTGCCCGCAGGTGCAGGCGCCCTGGCCGGTCGTGCAGTGCGCGCAGGGAGCCGCCGTGGCCGCCGTCGCCGCTCCCGCCGCGCCCGTCGCGCAGTGCGCCGACGTCGACACGGGCGCGTTCAGCGCGGGGTTGCGGTCGAAGAACCCGACCGGCTTGAGCGCGAACCCCGTGCGGTCGACGGGCATGACGGGCCAGTCCTCGATGCGCGGGAAGTGCGTCAGGCCGAACGTGTGCCAGAGCACGATGTCTTCGCCGTCGAGCGGGCGATCGGCCTCGACATAGGCCGGGAGCCCCGACGGCGCCCCCGTAGACGGGCTCTGGTTCACGATCTCGCCCGTCGGCCACCGCTCCTCCGCCGCGTACTGCGTCACCCACAGGTGCTTCGTCGCGTACGCGCCGCGATGCGCGATCGCGCTCGACGGATCGGCCAGCAGCACGGGCTTGCCCTCGGGATACAGCGCGTACCCCGTCGGCCGGCCGAGCCGGTTCTCGGCCTCGGTGCTCGTGACGATCCAGTGCCGGTCGACGAGGTTGTCGGCCATCCGCTGCGCCTGCGACTCCGACGCGAGCCGCGTCTTCCGCTGCGCGAACGCGTTGCCGAAGACGTTGTCGGGCCCGACCGGCACCCGCACGACGTCGACCTCGTCGACAGCGTTCGCCTGGCCGTCCACCGCCATGTCGAGCCGCGCCGAGAACAGGTGCTGGTGCACGGGGGCGCCGAGGCCCGGCGCCATCTCCGTCGCGTAGGGGTACTCGCCGCCGGGATACGCCGACGTGAAGACGATGCCCGTCGCCTTCGCCTCCAGCCGGATCGTGCCGTCCAGCGACAGGTGCCAGTAGAACCCGTAGTCGTAGTTGCCGATCGTCACGAAGAACGAGATGACGAGCCGCCGCCCGCGCCGCGTCTCGGTCATGCCGTTGAAGAGGTCGGCGTTGTGCTTCCACAGCACGCCGTCGTCCTCCTCGTGCAGGCAGATCGCGTTCGGGATGACCCGGGGCCGCCCGAGCTCGTCGGCCACCGTGACGTCGAAGTACGTGATCTCGCCGAGGCAGTCGCAGCCCAGCTCGAGCGAGTTCGCGTACCGCCCGAAGATGTACTCGGCGGCGTCGAAGTAGTTGATCCAGCGTCGCGCCGGCTGCGGGTCGCCGTACGGCACGAGCATGTCGGCGACCGACGCCCTGTGCACGATGGGCCGCAGCCGCTCGCCGTCGCGGAACCCGAGCTGATGCAGCACCAGGCCCTCGCGCGGATCGAAGCCGAACCGGAACTCCCAGTCGGCCCACGTGATGCGGTTGCCGTCGACCTGGAACGACGGCCCGTCGGGCTGCGTGATCTCGATCGGGGTGAGGTCGGTGCGCGCGACGCCGTCGCCGTGCGGCGCCGCATCCCACTCCGACCGCTCCATCGGCACGGCGTACTCCTCGTGGTCGATGACCTCGAACACCTCGTGCGTGATGAGGTCGACGTGCGCCACGAGCCCGTCGATCGGATGGCCCCACGCGAGATCCTGAGGATCGAGCTGCAGGAACCCGATGACGCGCGCCATCCGCCGCGACGACTCCTCCGGGCGTCCGAAGTTGCCGGGCGAGAGGGGGCCCGCGCGCACGGCCGAGGGGTCGATGCCGCGCCGCTCGAGAGCCGCGCACCACTCGGCGCTCTCGAGCAGCCATCCCTCGATCTCGGCGAACTCCTCGTCGAGGATGGCCGCCTGCCCCTCCGTCTCGGGATCGATCCTGCGCGACGCGACGACCTCGCCGGCGGTCACGTCGACCGTGGCGACCCTGCCCTCGCCCGTCGCCCGGTCGACGAGCATGGCGGTCACGCGACGGGTGATCGCCTCGCCGGGAGCCCAGGCGAGCAGCTCGGCCTTGGGTGCCTCCTCGAGCGTGACGTGGGCGAACCGGGTGGTGCCGGTCACGAGCCCCGCGTCGCGCAGGATCTCGCGCGCCGCGTCGATCTCCGACGCGTCGAGCAGGGCGAGCGGATGGTCGACGACGGTCGCGGTGGTGATGTCGAGTGTCATGGTGGTTCCTTCGGGAGAGGGGTCAGGCGCCTTCGGCGATGGTGTCGATCACGAGCTCGTAGCGCTCCGGCCGCCGCGCGCGCAGCACGGCCGCCTGCACGTACCCGAACAGCGGGAAGAGCACGACGAGGGCGAGGAGGAAGACGCTCACGGCGCCGAAGACGGGAGCGCCCGCGGCGTCGACGTCGCCGACGAGCAGGGGGAAGTACGCGACGATCGCGACGCCGCACAGCACGAGCCCGACGAAGCCGAGCGTGGGGGCGATGATCGCGCTCCACGCGCCGACGGCGGAGCGCGTGCGACGGAAGTGCACGATCACGGCGATCGACGTCACCGCCATGAGCACGACGATCGCGAGGGTCGCGACGCCCGCGAACCACGTGAAGACGTGCAGCACGGGGTCGAGCCCGAGCACGGCGAACAGCACGACGAGCGCACCGGCCGTCGCGGTCTGCGCGAGCGACGACACGAACGGCGAGCCGTGCCGCGCGTGCACGCGCGCGAGCGAGTCGGGCAGCAGCCCCGCCGTCGCCATGGAGTGCTGGTAGCGCGTCAGTACGTTGTGGAACGACAGGATGCACGCGAAGATGCTCGTGATCAGCAGCACGTTCATGATCGCCTCGCCCACGGGCCCGAGGTACTGCGCCGTCGTGAGGATGACGACGTTCGCGTAGTCGGCCGCCACGGCGTCGACGGCGCCGCTCGGGCCCCACGCCATGATGAGGGCCCACGAGGCGACCGTGTAGAAGACGCCCACGCCGATCACGGCGATGTACGTCGCGCGCGGGACAGTGCGGTCGGGGTCCTTCGCCTCGCTGCGGAACACGGCCGTCGACTCGAACCCGATGAACGCCGCAATGGCGAACATGAGCCCCACGCCGGGGGCGCCCGAGAAGACGTTGGCGGGCTCGAAGGGCGCGAGCGACAGCCCCTCCGCCCCGCCCGTCGCGACGACGGCCACGACGAGCGCGACGACGATCGCGACCTCGCCGAGCAGCAGCACGCCGAGCACGCGCGCGCTCAGCTCGATGTGGGTGTACCCCAGCACGCCCGTGATCGCGACGATCGCGAGGCTGTAGAGCCACCACGGCAGGTCGGGTCCGCCGAGGCCCGCGATCGTGCCGGAGAGCACGGCGCCGATGTAGCCGTAGACGCACGCCTGGATGGCCGTGTACGTGAGGATGGCGAGCCATGCGGCCGCAACGCCCGACGGGCGGCCGAGGCCGTGCCCGATGTACGTGAAGAAGGCGCCGGGCTTCGGGATGGCCTTCGACATCGCCGAGAGGCCGACGGTGAACAGCACGAGCACGAGGGCCGAGAAGGCGTACATGGCCGGGTAGCCGACGCCGTTGCCGAAGAGGACGCCGAGCGGGGCGGCCCCTCCGACGACGGTGAGCGGGGAGGCGGCCGCGACGACCATGAGCACGATCGCTCCGGTGCCGAGGCTGCCCGTGAGGGCGCGGGCCGGCGTCGCGGGGGCGACGGCCCGTTCAGTGGTCGACATGAGGACCTCCGGGGTGGGGGATGCGGGTGACCCCACGTTCTCCGACCGCCGTGACCCGGTCGTTGCCCCGCCGTGAAGACCTGAGCCGGGCAAACGAGAACGGCCGTCTCATTTGCCCCGCACGCCCGCGTCATCCGCCCGACACACGCCGGCGATAGCCTCGGCGCACGATGTCGGCATGACGAGAGGCACCCGGATGGAGGCGCTGGAACGCGCCATCGCGCGACCCGACCCGGTTCCGGGCGTCGGAGCGAACTCGCCCGTGTCGGGTCTCGCCCGCCGCTCGGTGGGCTTCTTCGACGTGCTCGGCCAGTCGGTGGCGGCCATCGCCCCGTCGGCCGCCGCCACCACCATCCCCATCCTCGCCGTCGCCACGGCCGGCGCGGGATCGGTCATCGCCATCGCGATCGCCGCGGTCATCGCGCTCGCCGTCGCGGCCAGCGTGAGCGTCTTCGCGCGCCGCGTGGCCGCGGCAGGCGGCATCTACACCTTCGTCTCGCTCGGGCTGGGCCCCCGCGCCTCGCTCGTCGCGGGCGCCGCGATGCTCGTCGGGTACGCGTTCGTCGCCATGAGCGAGCTGTTCTCGGCCGGCCACTTCCTCGTGATCGCCTTCGCGCCATCCGGCGTGCCGACGGTCGTCGGATGCCTCGTGCTCGTCGCGATCGGCGCCGCCTTCGTCGCGGTGCTGCTGGGCGGCATCCGCCTTTCGACCCGCCTCACCCTGCTCATCGAGGTCGCCACCGTCACGGCCCTGCTCGTCGTGGTCGTCGTGCTGCTCACCGTCGTGCCGGTCGATCCCTCCGCCTACGTGCCGCGCCCCGAGCATCCGCAGGGGCTCGTCGTCGCCGTCGTCATCGCGATGACGGCGTTCGTGGGCTTCGAGAGCTCCGCGTCGCTCGGCGTCGAGGCGAAGCGCCCGTTCGCGACCATCCCGCGCGTGCTGACGTGGACCGTGCTCGCCGCCGGAGCGCTCTTCGTGCTCGTCTCGATCGCCGAGGTGGCGGCATTCGATCTGCTCGGCCTCGACCTGGCCGCCTCCGGAACGCCCATGGACGACATCGCCCGAGGGTTCGGCGTCGGATGGGCGGCCGTCGCGCTCGACGTGCTCGTCGCGTTCTCGTTCTTCGCCGCCGCGGTCGCAGCGACCACGGCGGGCGTGCGCATCCTCTTCTCCATGGCGCGCGAAGGGCTGCTGCCCGTCGGCCTCGGCCGCACCTCCGAGAGGACCGGCGTGCCGGTGCGCGCCGTCGCGCTGCTCGTGCCCGTCATCGTCGTCGTGCCGGTCATCCTGCGGCTGGCCGACTTCGACATGATCTCGGTCATGGAGATCGTGCTCGTCGCATCCGGTACGGGCTTCCTGCTCGGCTACGTGCTCGTCTGCGCGGCCGTGCCGCCCTTCCTCCGCCGCATCGGCGAGGCGACGCTCTGGCCCGTCGTCCGCGCCGTCGCGGCGGCCGTCGTGCTGGCCGCAGGGCTGGTGGTGTTCCTCACCATGACGGGCGACGTCGTGAGCGTGTGGTCGGTCGTGCTCTTCGCGGGCGCGCTCGCCGGAGCCGTCGTCGTGCTCGCCGTGTTCCGCGCTCGAGCGGGCGCCGCCCCGCGCGCCGTGCGCGACGTGCCGCTCGCCTCGGACGTGCTGGGCGGAGACGCGCGGAGGTGACGGCGGCGTGGACGGGGCAGGCGGTGGATGAGGACCGGGACCTCCATCCCAAGCAGCCGCGCGCCATCCACTCGGCCCTCGTCGTGCTCGAGGAGGTCGCCAAGGCGGGGCCGGGCGTGACCGTGCGCGAGCTCGTCGACCGCCTCGCGCTGCCTCGCGCGACCGTCTACCGCCTCGTCAACCTGCTCGTGCAGGAGGAGTACCTCGTGCGCCTCGCCGACATCTCGGGGCTCGCCCTCGGGCGCAAGGTCGCCGAGCTCGCGGGCCCTCGGCCCCCGGCGGGCATGCGCCTGTCGCGCGCGGCGCGCGAGAGCCTCGCCGAGGTGCGCGCCCGTACGTCGCCGCTCGCCGTGCACCTCGTCGCCTACGAGGAGGACGGGCCACGACCCCTCGACGCCGACCCCGTCGTGCCGCTGCACGACGCCGCGGCCCTCGCGCGCGACCCGCAGCGCTCGGCGGCCGGGCGGCTGTGGCTCGCCGAACGCCGCGACGGCGGCGCCGGGCTCGCCGTGCAGTCCGACGCGCTCGCCGCGGGATGGGCGTGCGCGGCCATCCCGCTGCGCGCGGAGGACGGCGCGCTCGTCGCCGCGCTGTGCATCGCCGGCCCGAGCGACCGGATGGAGGAGCTGCTGGGTGCGGCGCAGGCGCTGCGCGGCGACGCCGAGCGGCTCGCGGCGCTGCTGACGTGAGCCTGCGGGACCGGTGAGGCGCGTCAGCTCGCGAGGACGTACCCGAACGCGGCGGCCACACCGGCGTTCGTCACGGCGCCGCCGCGCACGTTGAGACCGCGCGCGAGCGCCGCGTCGGCGGCGGCCGCGCCGTCCCATCCTCGGTCGGCGATGGCCGCGACGTACGGCAGCGTCGCATTCGTGAGCGCGCGCGTCGAGGTCTCGGGCACCGCGCCCGGCATGTTCGCGACGCAGTAGTACAGGGCGTCGTGCACGCGGAACGTCGGGTCGTCGTGCGTCGTCGGCCGAGACCCCTCGAAGCACCCGCCCTGGTCGATCGCGATGTCGACGAGCACGGCACCCGGCTTCATCGCCGCGACCATCTCATCCGTCACGAGCTTGGGGGCCGCCGCCCCGGGGATGAGCACGGACCCGATGACGAGGTCGGCCGTCCGCACCGCCTCGGCGATCGCGTACCGCGTGGAGTGCCGCGTCTGCAGCGCGCCGCCGTAGCGCTGCTCCAGCTCGCGCAGGCGCGGCAGGTTCACGTCGATGACGGTGACCTGCGCACCGAGGCCGAGCGCGTTGGCGGCGGCATGCTCGCCCGCGACGCCGCCTCCGATGACGACGACCTGCGCGCGCGGCGCGCCGGCGACGCCGCCGAGCAGCATGCCGCGACCGCCCTGGGGGCGCATGAGCTGGAAGGCGCCGACGCCGATCGACAGCCGCCCCGCCACCTCGCTCATCGGGGTGAGGAGCGGCAGCGAGCGGTCGGCGAGCTGCACCGTCTCGTACGCGACGGCCGTCGTTCCCGCCGCGACGAGGGCATCCGTGAGTGGACGGTCGGCCGCGAGGTGCAGGTACGCGAAGAGCGTGAGGTCGTCGCGCAGGCGCCCGTACTCCTCCGCGACGGGCTCCTTCACCTTGACGAGCAGCTCGGCGTCGCCCCACACGGCGTCGGCGGTGGCGACGATCCGCGCGCCCGCCGCGGCGTACTCGTCATCGGAGAAGTGGGAGCCCGTGCCCGCCCCGGCCTGCACGAGCACCTCGTGCCCGCGGTGCACGAGGGCGTCGGCGCCGGCCGGCGTGAGGGCGACGCGGTTCTCGTTGTTCTTGATCTCGGTGGGGATGCCGATGCGCATGATGTGCTCCCGGTCGGCGGCGACGAGGGGCGGGATGGCCCTGCATCGAGGGTCGCAGAACCTTCGCTCGGATGGCAGAGTGTCCGATGATCCTTCGGGATACGGTGCCTGAGCGGTACATTCGGCGCATGCCCACCGCTCCGCGCCGCCCGCTCGCGAAGGATGTTCGCCCCGTCGAACTCGACGACCTCGATGCGCGCATCGTCGCCATCCTCGAACGCGAGGGGCGCATCACGAACGCCGACCTCGCGGCCGCCCTCGACGTCGCGCCGTCGACGGCCCACGCCCGCGTCAGGGCGCTCGTCGAGCGCGGCGTCGTCGCGGGATTCCACGCGAGCGTCGACCAGGCGCGCCTCGGCAAGGGGCTGCAGGCGATGATCGGCGTCACGCTGCGCCCCGGCGCACGACACGACAGCATCGTCGCCTTCGCCGACGAGGTGCGTCGTCTGCCGCAGGTGCTGCAGCTGTTCTTCCTCGGCGGCACCGACGACTTCCTCGTGCACATCGCCGTGGAAGGGGCGTCCGACGTGCGCGAGTTCGTCGTCGAGCACCTCTCGGCGCAGCAGTCGGTCGCGACGACCCGGACGAGCATCATCTTCGAGTACCACCGCAACGGCATCGCCGCCCCGTTCCGCTGAGCCCTCCGCCCAGCCCCGTTCCGCCGGGCCCCGTTCCGTGGAGCGACCGGGACATTGCGGTGTGTGTCGCGCGGGTTCGCGCGGCGGGTCGGCGTCTGCCTACCGTGGAGTCCCTTCACCCGAGGAGCAGCACCCATGGCATTCCGCATCCGCACCATCGCGCCCATCGCGGCGATCAGCATCCTGGCCCTCGCGGGCTGCGCGTCCGGAGGCGACGGCTCCGCGACCGAGTCGGGGGCGTCCGACACCCTCGGTACCGAGGCCGACCCCGTCCAGCTCGGCGTCGTCGGCGCGAGCGACGCCTACTGGGACGTCTTCGTCGCCGCGGCCGAGGCCGAGGGCATCTTCGTCGACCTCGTGGACTTCACGGAGTACACGCAGCCGAACCCCGCGCTCAGCGAGGGCGAGCTCGACATCAACCAGTTCCAGCACATCCTCTACCTCGCCGACTACAACGTGAACGCCGACGACGACCTGCAGCCGATCGGCGCGACGGCGATCTACCCGCTCGGCCTGTACTCCGACAAGTACGACTCGGTCGACGACATCCCCGACGGCGAGACCGTCGTGGTGCCGAACGACACCATCAACCAGGCACGCGGCCTCCTCGTCCTGCAGGCGGCCGGTCTCGTCACCCTCGAGGACGGCGGAAACGCGTTCTCGACGCTCGACGACATCGTGGCCGACGAGTCGCGCGTCGAGGTCGAGGCGCTCGACGCCGCCCTCACCGTCACGTCGCTGCCCGACGTCGCAGGCGCCATCGTCAACAACGACTTCCTCGGCAACGCCGGGCTGACCGCGGAAGACGCCATCGCGTCCGACGACCCGTCCGACCCCTCGGCTCTGCCCTACGTCAACATCTTCGCGACGCGTGCAGAAGACGTCGACAACGAGGTGCTCAACACGCTCGTGGAGATCTACCAGGGCGACCAGGAGGTGCTCGACGGCGTGCAGGAGACGGCCGGCGGCACCGCGGTCTTCGCGACCACGCCCGCCGAAGAGCTCCAGGCGTCGCTCGCCGAGACCGAGGAGGCCGCGGCGGCCGCCGCGGAGTGATCCCGCCTCCCGCGCCCGGACGGCCTCGGCCG
>NZ_JBSHGQ010000016.1:0-69979 GCF_053617895.1 Microbacterium sp. NPDC055683
GGCCGATCCTCGGGATCGGCCATCGACATCCCGTGGATCACTTGAGGCCCGTGGTGGCGATGCCCTGGACGAGGTACTTCTGTCCCGCGATGAAGAACCCGACGATGGGCAGGAGCGACACGACCGACATCGCGAACATGGGTCCCCAGGAGGACTGGCCCTCGGAGTCCATGAACTGGCGCAGGGCGAGGGGCACGGGGTACAGCTCGCTGTCGGTGATGTAGATGAGCGGGGAGAAGAAGTCGTTCCAGGTCGCGATGAACGTGAAGATCGCGGTCGTCGCGAACGCGGGCGTGCACAGCGGCAGGATGATGCGCCAGAAGATGCCGAACGTGCCGCAGCCGTCGATGCGGGCCGCGTCGTCGAGCTCGCGCGGGAGCGCGCGCATGAACTGCACCATGAGGAAGATGTAGAACGCGTTCGACGCGAGGAAGTGGGGCACCACGAGCGGGAGGTACGTGTTCACCCATCCGAGCTGGGAGAACATGATGTACTGCGGGATGAGCAGCACGTGCCCCGGCAGCATGAGCGTG
Organism: Microbacterium sp. NPDC055683; assembly: GCF_053617895.1. Taxonomy (NCBI): domain Bacteria; kingdom Bacillati; phylum Actinomycetota; class Actinomycetes; order Micrococcales; family Microbacteriaceae; genus Microbacterium; species Microbacterium sp. NPDC055683. Next base: position 534 of record NZ_JBSHGQ010000016.1, read on the forward strand.
CCGAGCGTGAGGGCGAACATGAACCGGCGGCCGGGGAACGTCAGCCGTGCGAACGCGAACGCCGCCAGCGCCGTCGAGAACAGGGTCCCCACGATCGAGAGTCCGACGATGATGAGCGAGTTCACGAGATAGACGTCGAACGGGTGCTCGAGCGCCGTCCACCCCTCGACGTAGTTCGCGAGGTCCCACTCCGCCGGCCACAGCCCCTGCTCGCGGAAGATGCGGTCGTCGGGCTTGAACGAGCTCGACAGCATCCACAGCAGCGGGTACAGCATGAACAGGCCCACGCCCGCGATCACGACATGGCGCAGGAACCTCGCCTGCACGCTCCGACGGCGGCGCCCGACGACGCGGACGTCCTGCGGGGCCCTCCCCCAGGACCGCCGCCTGCGGACGACGGTCTGCACCTCGGTGACGGTCATCGCTCGTCCTCGTCCTCGTAGAACACCCAGTGCTTCTGGGCGATGAAGTTCACGGCCGTGAGCGCCGCGATGATGAGCAGCAGCAGCCACGCCAGCGCGGACGCGTACCCCATGTTGAAGCGCCCGAAGCCCTCGATGTAGAGGTTCAGGTTGAAGAACAGCGTCGACCCGGCAGGGCCCCCTGACCCGTTGCTCATGACGTACCCCTGCGTGAAGGTCTGCAGCGACCCGATGAGCGACAGCACCAGGTTGAAGAAGATGATCGGGCTGATCAGCGGCACCGTGATGAACCGGAACTGCCACCACTTCGTCGCACCGTCCACGGCCGCCGCCTCGTAGTACATCGCCGGGACCTGCCGCAGCGCCGCGAGGAAGATCACCATGGGAGACCCGAACGTCCAGATGTTCAGCATGATCAGCACACTGAGCGCCGTGTCGGGATCCGACACCCACGCCGGCCCCTCGATCCCGAACCACCCCAACGCGGCGTTCACGACGCCCCGCGTGCCGAACAGCTCCCGCCACAGCATCACGATCGCGACGCTCGAGCCCAGCAGCGACGGCAGATAGTAGATCGCGCGATAGAACGACAGCCCCCGCAGGCCGTGGTTGAGCGCCATCGCGACGCCCAGCGCCGCCACCAGCGACAAGGGCACCGACACGAACGTGTAGACGAACGTCACCACGAGCGACTGCCCCACCCGCGGGTCGGACATCATCGCGAAGAAGTTGTCCAACCCCGTGAAGACGGGGGCGTTCAGGAGGTTGTAGTCCGTGAACGCCAGATACAGCGACCACCCGAACGGGATGATCGTGAGCAGCATCCCGCCGTACCACGGGATGAGGAAGACGTAGCCCGACCAGTCGATGCGCCCCGACCGCGTCGGCCTCCGCCGCGGACGCCCAGGCTCCGGCGTCGCGGTCGCCGTGGGCGGCGGCAGGGTGGCGGTGGCCATCAGCCCAGGCCCATCGTGTCGGAGGCGACCTGCAGGATCTGCTTCGCGGCGTCCTGCGGCGAGGTGCGCTCGAACGTCACCTCGACGGCGATGTCGGCGAGCGCGTCCTGGATGGTCGTGCCGCCGATCGGGTCGGGCCGCGAGATCGGCAGCTCCTCCGCGCCGAGGCCGGAGATGTACTCGATCGAGCGCTGGTCCTCCTCGCCGAGTCCCGAGGCGATCGCGTCGGCGACGACGGTGCTGATCGGCAGCCCGCGCGTGGGGCCGACGGCCTCGTTGCCCTCGACGCTGTTGACGATGAAGTCGAGCAGCTGCAGCGCCGTGTCCTTGTTGGGCGACTGCTGCCCGATCGACCAGTACATCGACGTGTCGATGGACATCCCACGTCGAGCGCCCTGGACCTCACCGGGGATCCGGAGCAGCTCGAGCGGGCTGCCCGTGGCGTCGGTGTACGCCTTGAGGTTGTTCGTGGGGATGATCTGCCCCGCGACGAGCCCCGTCGCGATGGGCGACTGCTCGGTCGCGCCGCCCGTCACCTCGATGAAGCCGGCCGGCGCGAGGCCGCCCGTCTTCCGCTGCTCGAGCGACATCGCGAACCAGTCGGCGAGCGTCTCCTCGCTGGCCCCGAACGTGCCGTCCTCGTTGTACATCTCCTCGCCCGTCTGCCGGATGAAGACGACGAGGTTCTGCACGGTCGAGAAGTCGAGGTCGACGCCGTACACCTGGCCGCCCGAGGCGTCGGAGACCGCCTTGCTGAAGGCCCACAGGTCGTCCCACGACCACGTGTCCCCGTCGGGGATCTCGACGCCGTACTGCGCCGTGAGATCGCGGTTGATCACGAAGCCGACGGCGTTGAGGCCCGCGGGGATGCCGTACAGGGCACCGTCGACGAGACCGAGCGGGCTCGTGGTGGGGACGTCGTCGAGGTTCAGCACATCGAGGTGCTCGTTGAGATCGAGGAGGGCACCGCGATCCGCGTACTCGCGCAGTCCGTCGCGCCGCTGGTTGAAGAGGTCGGGCACGTCGCCGCCCGCGAACCGCGTCGCGAGCTTGTCGGAGTACGGGCCCGAGTCCTGGTACTCGGTCTTGATCGTGAGACCGTCGTGCTGCTCCTGGAAGATCGCGAGCATGGCCTCGGTCGCCTCCGCGCGCGCGGCGTCGCCCCACCAGATCATGTCGAGCGAGGACGCCGACGCGGTCGGCTCGCCGCCGATGCCGAAGCGGTTGCAGCCTGCCAGGAGGAAGGCCGACGCACCGAGCCCGAGGCCCAGCAGCGTCCGTCGGCTCATCTCCACTCGTGATGCGCTCACAGTGTTCCCTTTCGCCTCGTTGCGATGGATGGTCCGGAGAAACCGGTTTCTGCATCCTATGCCGCGAGCCGGGGGCGCTGTCAAGCCGTCAGCGCAGGGGCGCGTCAGCGCAGGCGCCGGGCGTCAACCCAGGCGAACGGTGCCCTGCACGACCGTGCGGCTCTCGCCGCCGACCCAGACGACGCCGTCGGCGTCCGTCGTCACGACGACGTCGCCCGCGCGTCCGAGCGCCGTGCCCTGGCGCGCCGTGTAGGCGGGCGGGAGCACGCCCTCGCGCGTCAGCCAGATCGCGAAGCCCGCGTTGAGGCTCCCCGTGACGGGGTCCTCGCCGACCCCGATGCCGGGAGCGAAGGCACGGACCTCGACGTCGGCCGCTCCCTCGGGGTCGCGTGCGAGCACGCCGACCTTGAGCGCGCCCATCCGCGCGAAGTCGGGGCGGAGGGAGCGGACGAGGTCGGCGGAGTCCAGCACGATGCCGATCCAGCCCGGGCCGTTGTCGATCCACGCGACGCGCTCGACGTCGCCGCGCGCGACGCCGAGCGCGGCGAGGGCCGCCTCGACGGTGTCGTCGTCGACGGGCCCTGAGCGCCGCAGCTCCGGGGCGGCGAACGCGAGCCGATCGCCGTCGCGACGGAGCTCGACGAGGCCGATCCCGCATTCCTGCACGATGCGCTCCGCGGAGACCGGTGCACCGCCCGATTCCAGCCACGCATGGGCGCTGCCGAGCGTCGGATGGCCCGCGAAGGGCAGCTCGCCGCCCGGGGTGAAGATGCGCAGACGGTAGTCGGCGCGAGGATCGACGGGCGGGAGGAGGAAGGTCGTCTCCGAGAGGTTCGTCCAGCGCGCGAACGCGGCCATCCGCTCCTCGTCGACGTCGACGGCGTCGTGCACGACGGCGACCGGGTTGCCGGAGAGCGCCGACGGGGCGAAGACGTCGACCTGGGAGAACGCGTGGGTGCTCATCCCCTCAGTCTCCGCCCGACGGCGCGCTCCTCGTGCCGTCGGCGCCGGTCCACCGCGAGGTGCGTGGACCGGCGCCGCACCGCAGCCGGCCGTCCGAGGAGGCGGGTCAGACGAGCTCGATGCGGGCGCGCTCGTCGTTCAGCACGATGACCGGGGTGACGGTCGGGTGTCCGGCGCGGCGGATCGCCTCGAGGTCGACCTCCAGCAGCGGCGTCCCCTCCGTCACGCGCGCGCCCGCTTCGACGAGTGTGCGGAATCCCTCGCCCTTCATCGCGACCGTGTCGATCCCGACGTGGATGAGCAGCTCCACACCGCCGTCGAGCACGAGCGCCACGGCATGGCCGGTGTCGAACACGTGCCCGACGGTCGCGTCGGCGGGCGCGACGACGGTTCCGTCCGTCGGCTCGATCGCGATGCCAGGGCCCATGATCCCGTCGGCGAACGTCGCATCGGGGACCGAGGCCAGCGGCACGACGGCACCGGCGACGGGCTGGCGCAGGCGCACGACGGCGGCGGGCGGCGCCGCCACGGCCGTCGTCGTCGCGGCACCGGGATCGGGGGCCACGGCGACCGGATCACCCGCCGCAGGCTCTCGCAGCTCGCCCGACATGAGACCCTCCATCGCGTCCTTCACGAACTGCACGTTGAGTCCGTAGACGACCTGTACCGAGGTTCCGCCCGGCTTGATCGTGCCGGCGGCGCCGGCGCGCTTGAGCGCGGCGTCGTCGACGCGAGCCACGTCGGCGACCTCCATCCGCAGCCGCGTCGCGCAGTTGTCGAGCTCGACGATGTTCCCGGCGCCGCCCAGCGCCGCGAGGAAGCGCGACGCCGTCGCGAGGTATTTCTCGTCGACGCTGCCCGTCGCATCGGCCGAAGCCTGCCCGTTCTCGAGGAAGTCGTCGTCCTCGCGACCGGGCGTCTTCAGGTTCCAGCGGACGATCACGAAGCGGAAGACGAGGAAGTACACCGCGAACCAGAACGCCCCCATCACGAGGATGATCCACGGGTTCTGCGCCATCGGGTTCACCCAGCCGAGCACGAGGTCGATGAAGCCGCCGGAGAAGCCGAAGCCCATGCGCACGGGCAGGATGGCGCTGATCGCGAGCGAGATGCCCATGAACACCGCGTGGATGAGGTACAGCACCGGCGCGAGGAACATGAACGCGAACTCGAGGGGCTCGGTCACGCCGACGAAGAACGACGAGACGGCCCCCGAGAGCAGGATGCCGTAGACGATCTTCTTGCGCGCCGTCTTCGCTGTGACGTACATGGCGAGCGCGGCGCCCGGCAGACCGAACATCATGACGGGGAAGAACCCGGTCATGTACTGGCCGGTGACGCCGTACTCTCCCGTGCCGGAGAGGAAGTTGTTGAGATCGTTGATGCCGGCGACATCGAACCAGAACACCGAGTTGAGCGCGTGATGAAGGCCCGTGGGGATGAGCAGGCGGTTGAGGAAGCCGTAGATGCCTGCGCCGACGGGGCCGAGCGTCGCGATGAACTCGCCGAACCCGACGAGCCCGCCGTAGACGAGCGGCCACACGACGTAGAGCGCGACGGCCACGACGAGCGAGAACCCGGCGGTGACGATCGCGACCGAGCGCTTGCCCGAGAAGAACGACAGCGCGTCGGGCAGCTTGGTGTCCTTGAAGCGGTCGTAGCAGAACGCGCCGATGAGACCGCAGATGATGCCGACGAAGACGTTCTGCACCTTGCCGTAGGCGGGGTCGACGTCAGCGGCGTCCGCGCCCTGGAAGAGCGCGACGGTGTCGGGGCTGAGCAGGGTCGTGACGGTCAGCCACGACACGAGGCCGGCGAGTGCCGACGTGCCGTCCGACTTCTTCGCCATCCCGAGCGAGATGCCGATCGCGAAGAGCAGCGCCATGTTGTTCAGCAGCGCGCCGCCCGCGGCGCCGAGGAACGTCGACACGACGTTCGAACCGCCCGTGGCGCCTTCGATCCAGTACGAGATGCCCGACAGGATCGCGGCGACCGGCAGGACGGCGACCGGCAGCATGATCGAGCGGCCGAGTCTCTGGAAGAACCTCACTGTGCCTCCTAGGGTGCGCACACGAGTGGTGCGGAGCTGTGTGATGCCGATGACGGTACCCCCTCGGGGCAGGCCGGACAAGCTAATCGTTAAAATCCCTTACAAATCCGCTCCGCCGCGCCCTGACGGGGCTCGAGGCGATGCGCGCCCTATGCTGGGCAGTGGTGGCAGAAGCGGACATGACCCGGTCGGGCGATGACGAGGTGGACCTCCTCATCGACGCGTGGTCGACCATCCTCCCGGACGTCGACCTCTCGCCCCTCGACGTCATGTCCCGCCTGCGCCGCGTGGCCCGCGACCTGCAGCGCGTGCGCGAGGCGGCCTTCTCGGCGGCGGGGCTGCGCGCGTGGGAGTTCGACATCCTCTCGCTGCTGCGCCGCTCCCCCGACGGCTTCTCCATGACGCCGTCCCAGCTCGCGTCGTGGACGACGGCCACGAGCGGGACGATCACCTACCGCATCGAACGGCTGGAAGAGCGCGGCTACCTCGTGCGGACGGACAACCCCGCCGATCAGCGCAGCCGCATCGTCACCCTGCTGCCGGCGGGGAGCGAGCGCGTGGAGTCCGCCATGCGCGTCCTCGTCGCCGCCGAGGCGGACCTGCTCGACGGCCTCACCTGGAACCAGGTCGCCTCGCTCATCGAGTCGCTGCGCACGATCGGCGCGTCGGCCGAACGCGACGCGCGGCGCTGAGCGCGAACCGGCAGGATGGCCCCATGACGATCCGCCAGCGCCTCATCGCCGAGCTCCTCCGAGGACGGAGGGCGCAGCTCCAGCCCGAGGACATCGGGCTGCTCCGCGACGAGGTGCGACGGGTGCCCGGTCTGCGCCGCGAGGAGGTCGCAGAGCGCGCGGGCATCAACCGCGACTACCTCATCCGCCTCGAACAGGCCCACGGCCATCTGCCGTCCCCGCAGGTCGTCTCCGCCCTCTCGCGCGCGCTCCTCCTCGACGTCGACACGACGGAGTACTTCCAGCAGCTCGCGCAGACGAGCGCGACACGCGCGCTGTCGCGGCGCGAAGGCCTCCCCCAGGGAGCGTTCGAGATCCTCCGCCTGCTGGAGCCGAACCCCGCCTACATCACGAACGCCGTCCACGACATCCTCGTCGTGAACACGGCGTGCGAAGAGGCGGCCGGCGGGTTCCTCGAGGAGGGGCGGAACCTCCTCGAGGAGATCCTGCGCCACGAAGCGCATGCGCCGTTCGGCAACGAGTGGCTGCAGACCGCCTCGCGTCTCGTGGACGCGTTCCGCTTCCACGTGCTGCCGGACGATGCCGAGTACGTGCACCGTCTCGCGCAGCTGCACGACCGCTACGAGACGTTCCGCCGGCTGTGGGCTCGTCAGACCGCGCGCAAGCTGACGGACGCGACGAGCCTGTTCCACGACGGCCGCGCGGGATGGCGGAGGCACACCTGGCAGACGCTCATCGTCCCGGACCACCCCGACTCGCTTCTCACGGTCATCCATCCCCCGCTCACCGGGAGCGCGCCCGCAAGAGCGTGAGCACGATGTGCAGGACGCTGCGTCGCAGTCCGTCGGCGAGCTCGTCCCGCACCCCCTGCGGCAGGTTCTCGAGCCGGTAGTAGAGCGTCGTCCGATGGATGTGCAGCCGCCGACAGGCTTCCGACACGCGGGCGCCGGCGTCGAGGTACACCTCCACCGTCCGGCGCTGCTCCGTGTCGCCCGAGCGCCACAGCGCGAATGCACCGGGAGAGGCGCGGCGCAGCAGCGCCGTCGGCACGTCGACACGGTCGAGGAGCTGTCGGATGGCGCCGGGAAGCTGCGCTCCGTCCGCCTCGAGGTCGCCGAGCACCTCCGACACGGCGGGCGCGAGGTCGACCTCGTCCGCGCCGATCTCGGTCGTCCTCACGACGATGCCGTCGGCACCGTGACGGCGCACCGCCCCGTCGATCCACGCCCGCGCGCTCTCGCCGAGTCGGCCCGCCGAGACCACGACGACGGGCACCCCCGCCACGTCGCCGATGTGCCACACGGCACCGCGGCCATCCGCCTGGAGCGCCGTCGCGAGACGCCTCGCCGCCGCGGGCTCGGGGCCTCCCAGGACGACGATCGTCGCCGGAGAGCCGGCGTCGAACCAGCGGCGCGACCTGGCGTGGGCCAGGGCCCGCTCGCGCACGGAGTCGTCCTCTGCGAGCAGCCGCCGGAACACGGTCGACCGCGCCGGTGAGAGGGGCCCCTCCGGGCCTCGTGCGGGATGCGTCCCCTGGGCGGCGGCGTCGCCCGACGCCCCCTCCGTGTCCGACATCCTGCTCCGTCCCGCGGGAGCACAGCGCACCCCTCGGTTCGACGCTAGAACGCCGCGTCGGCCGTGAGGGTGTCCCTGTCGCACCCAGGAGCCGGGATCGCGGCCCTCCTCCCACACGAATTCCGACGAACGTCTGACACGCGCTCACGCCGCTCACGCCGCGCGCGGCGCGTCGCGGATGCCGGCCCATGACACGATGCCGCCCGCTGCGAACAGGACGGCGGTGGCGATGGCGGCGGCATGGAAGCCGTCGAGGTCGAGCTCTCCCCCGACGATCGTGGACAGCAGGGCGACGGAGACGAGCCCCGCGACGCGGGAGACGGCGTTGTTCACGGCCGAGGCGATACCCGAGCGCCGGGGGTCGACCGCGCCCAGGATGGCTGCGGTGAGTGGGGAGACCGTGGCCGCGAGCCCGCCGCCGAGGAGCAGCATGCCCGGGAGCATCTGCCAGCCGTAGTCGAACTCGTCGGCGACCGTCAGGAGCAGGAGCGCGCCGGCGGCCATGACGAGAGGTCCGGCCGTCATGAGCAGGCGCGGGCCGCGGCGCCCCGCGACGGCTCCCGCCCGTGCGCTGAAGAGGATCATGAGCACCGTCACGGGAAGGCTCGCGAGCCCCGAGAGCGTCGCCGAGAGCCCGACCCCCTGCTGCAGGTAGACGGCGACGACGAAGCCGTTGAGCGAGAGGGCGGCGTAGACGAAGAACGTCGCGATGTTCCCCGCGCGCATGTTCCCCGCCCGGAACAGGTCGACGGGCACGAGAGGGTGGGCGATGCGCCGTTGACGGAGGATGAAGGCGACGCCGAGCGCCACGCTGCTCACGAGGCCTCCCCACACGAGCGGATGGGGCCAGCCCAGCCTCGGCTGCTCGATGAGCGCGAGCACGGCGGCGCCGAGTGCGCCGGCGCAGAGTGCGCCCCCGAGCACGTCGACACGTCGCCCTCCCACGCGCCGAGGGGCGTCGGCCATCCGAGCCGCGAGCAGGAGGGCCGCCGCCACCACGGGGAGGTTCAAGAGGAACACCATCCGCCACGAGCCGAGGTCGACGAGCAGGCCCCCGAGCACGGGTCCGACGATCATGGCCGCCGTCGTGCAGGCCGTCCAGATGCCGATCGCGCGGGACTGGCGGACGGCGTCCGAGATCTCGGCGGTGATGAGCGCGAGCGACGCGGGCACGAGCAGGGCACCAGCGGCCCCCTGCGCGGCGCGGGCGATGACGAGGGTGACGGGGTCGGGCGCGAGGGCGATGAGCGCCGATGTCGCGGCGAACGCCGCGAGGCCGATCCGCAGCACCCGCACGCGCCCGTAGGCGTCGGATACCGCGCCGGCGAGGAGGATGAGCGCGCTCAGCGTGACGAGATACGCGTCGACGACCCACTGCTGCAGGGCGAGGCCCCCGCCGAGCTCCGCGCTCATGGCGGGCAGGGCGACGTTCACGACGGTGCCGTCCAGGAACGTCGTGAACGACGCCAGCACCGCTGCGGCGACGACGCGCCGCTCGGGGGCGGAGAGCGCCTGGGTCATGCCGCCGACGCTACCGCCCCCGCGTCGGTCAGTCGACGTCTCCCCGCCATGCTCCCGTCTCGGAGCCGCGCGACTCGATGAACTCCTTGAATCGCGCGAGGTCCTTCTTCACGGCGTGGTCGTCGACCCCCAGCGCGGCGCCGACCGTCTCGGTGAATCCGGAAGGCTCCCAGTCGAGCTGCACCGTGACGCGCGTGCTCCCTTCGCTCAGGGTGTGGAACGTGACGACGCCGGCATGGTCGGCATCGCCCGACACGCTCGTCCACGCCACGCGCTCGTCGGGGTGTTGCTCCGTGATCTTCGCGATGAACTCCCGCTCGGCACCGCCGATCGTCACCTTCCAGGCGAGCGTCTCGTCGTCGATCTGACGGATGCCGTCGACGAAGCCCAGGAACTCCGGGAAGCTCTCGAACTGCGTCCATTGGTTGTACGCCGTCGTCACATCGACGTCGACGTCGATGGTCTCGATGATGCGGGCCATGGCCGTCCTCTCGTTGTCCGTCGGGGGTCCGCCCATCGTGCGACGGGACAGCCCGGCGACGGAGGGGCTTGCATCCGACCGGGGCTGCGCGTATCGGGCGCGCGACCGCGGGGTCGCCTACCCTGGAGGAAAGCGGGATGGCAGGGGGCGACATGGGGGCAGCGGAGCGGCGGATCGCGGACGACCGGCGTGCGCTCTACGCGTTCGACGAGGCCGTCGAGGGACTCGCCGAAGAGGCGGGCTTCCTCGCCGCCGGCCCGAACCGGCAGGCCGCACGCTATGTCGAGCATGCGACCTCCGTCCTCGCCGAGGTGCGGACGACCGCGCACCGACTGGCCGCGGCGGGAGACGACCCGATGCTGCGCAAGAGCGCGCGGCGGCGCATGAGGGCGCTCGCCCGCTCGGTCGCCGATGCCGGCCAGCGCGACGCGGAGCACATCGCCCGCGGGGTGGCGCACCTCAGGGTCGACGGCGATGCCGCGCCCGGATGGGGCGGAGCCCTCCGGACGCAGGCCGCACGGGCCGCGGCGTGGGGCGTCGAGAAGTGGACGGGGTCGCCCCTCGCCACCGCCGAGCTGCGCAGCCCCCGGGCGGCTGCGGAGGCCGACCGCACGGCGCTCGCGATCTCCGAGCGCGGCAGGGCGCCCGTCCGTCCCCGGGCGCGCACCTGGATCGCCATCGGGCTCTCGGCGGCCGGAGCCGCCGCCGTGGGCGCCTCGCTCGCGGTCTACGGCGCGTGGAGCCTCGTGGGCGTCCTGTTCGGGGCCGGCTGACATCCGCCGCGATCTCGCTCCCGGGTAGGCTGACCGGCGGGGAGGGGCCCAGGAGGGAAGAGCCGTGAGCACCGCAGAGGACGTCGCCCGCCGCGCCGTCGTCGACCAGTACCGCATCGTCGGAGAGCCGCCGGAACCCGACCTCGAGGGGATCGTCCGCCTGGCCGCCACCCTCTGCGGCGTCTCGACGGCCGTCATCAACATCATCGACGACCGCTCGCAGCATCAGATCGCCGCCGTCGGCCTGGAGCCAGCGGTGTGCTCGCGCGAGGACTCGATGTGCGCCGTCGTCATCCGACGGCCCGAGCACGTCGTGGTCCCCGACGCACGGGAGGATGCGCGCTTCGCGGCCAACCCGTTCGTGACGGGCGAGATCGCGCGCGTCCGCTTCTACGCCTCGAGCCCGCTCGTGACCCCGTCCGGCGTCGTGATCGGCACCCTGTGCGTCTTCGACGAGGACACCGGGGAGCTCCCTCCGGACGTCAGCGAGGCGATGGACCTGCTGGCGCGCCAGGTGATCGACGTCCTCGAGCTGCGCAGGATGACCCGGGCGCTCGGCGAGGCGAACGCGCAGCTCGCGCGCTTCGCGGGTCAGGTGAGCCACGACCTCCGCAATCCGCTGACCGCGCTCTCCGGCTTCCTCGAGCTCGCCGCCGACAGCCCGGAGATGGCGCGGGCTCCGCAGGTCGCCCGCGCGGTGTCGCGCGCCGAGTCGGCGGCCGAGCGGATGACGGCGATGATCGCCGATCTGCTCGCGTTCGCCCGGGCGGGCGGCGCCCTCCCCCGTCTCGCCGACGTCGATCTCGGAGCCGTGGCGCTCGCGGCGCGCGACGACCTCGACGCCGCGACGCACGCGACGCGCGCGCGCATCGAGGTCGATCTCGACGCCCGCGTCAGAGGCGACGCCACGCTGCTCGGCGCGCTGCTGCAGAACCTCCTCGCCAACGCCGTGAAGTTCACGGCGGCCGCCGGCCGCGAGCCGCGCGTGCGGGTCCACGCCGAGAAGCTCGCCGGCGCGTGGAGGGTGCTCGTGGACGACAACGGCCCCGGCGTCCCGGAGACCCGGCGCGACGACGTCTTCGCGCTCCTGCACCGAGCCGTCTCCGACGAGGTGCCGGGGCTCGGCATCGGCCTGTCCACATGTCAGCGCATCGTGCAGGCGCACGGCGGTCACATCGGCATCGACGACGCTCCGGGCGGCGGGGCACGCGTGTGGTTCGTGCTGCCCGCGGCGGATACCGCGCGCGCGGCCGCCTGACAAGCCCGTCGCCGGGCTTGCCGGGGCGCCGTAGCGTCTCCGGCATGACCCGCTTCGGATACACGCTCATGACCGAGCAGAGCGACCCCCGGTCGCTCGTGCGCTATGCGCGGGGCGCCGAGGAGGCCGGCTACGACTTCCTCGCCTGCAGCGACCACTTCTCGCCCTGGCTCGTGAGCCAGGGGCATGCGCCGTACGCCTGGACGCTCCTCGGCGCGGTCGCCCAGGCCACGCACGACATCGAGCTGATGACGTACGTGACCTGTCCGACCATCCGCTACCACCCCGCCGTCGTCGCGCAGAAGGCGGCGACGCTCCAGCTGCTCTCGGATGGCCGGTTCGTCCTCGGGCTGGGGTCCGGCGAGAACCTCAACGAGCACGTCGTGGGCGAGGGATGGCCGTCGGTCGCGGTCCGCCAGGACATGCTCGTGGAGGCGATCGAGATCATCCGCGCCCTCCACCGCGGCGACCTCGTCACGTACGAGGGCGCGTACTTCCGCGTCGACTCCGCACGGGTGTGGGACGCCCCCGACGGCGGAGTGCCGATCGGCGCGGCGGTGTCGGGGCCGGAGTCGGTCGCGCGCTTCGCTCCGCTCGCCGACCACCTCATCACGACGGAGCCGGATGCCGCGCTCGGCGACGCGTGGGACGCGGCGCGCTCCCCCGCCGCCGCGTCCCGGCGCATCGGCCAGGTGCCGATCAGCTGGGATCCCGACGAGGGCACGGCCGTGGCCCGCGCGCACGAGCAGTTCCGCTGGTTCGCGGGCGGATGGTCGGTGAACGCCGACCTGCCGACGCCGGCCGGGTTCGAGGGAGCGAGTGCGTTCGTCCGGCCCGAGGATGTGGCAGGCCGCATCGCGTGCGGCCCCGACCTCGACGCCCTCGCGGAGAGCGTGCGCCCGTTCGTGGATGCGGGTTTCACCGACGTCGCGATCGTGCAGGTGGGGGATGCGCAGCAGGAGCGCTTCGTCGCCGAGGTCGCCGCGCCGCTCCTCGGGCGGCTGCGCGCCCTGTGACCGCGCGACCCGCGTGCCGCAGGCGCCCGGATCTGTCAACCCCGCCCCGCCGCCTTGGCGGCGGCGCCGCGCGCGAGACACAATCGCCTATCGCCGCGGATCGCGTCGATGTCGAGAAGGAGGAGAGATGACGCTCATCGCCGAAGGCCCCGCGCACGTCGCCACCCGCCCGACGGCCCCGCTGAGGTCGGCGCACCCCAGCCTCGGCCGGGCTCCCGAGGCCACGCTCATCCCCGTGAGCCTCACGTGCTACCAGGTGGCTCTGGGCGACTCGGTGAAGGGCTACATCTGCGTTCAGGGACCGGGGTGGGAGTGCTTCGCCGGCTCGCACATGGCCGATGCGGTCTCGATCGGCTTCCGGGCCACGCTGACCGTCGCGATCCGCGACCTCGTCGCCGACTCCCCCGCCGCGTGACGGATCCGATCATGGGACGCGACGACATGACCGACGCCGAGAAGCGGCACGACCAGCTCACCTCGGCGCCCGACGCCGTCGAGGAGGATGCAGCGCCGCGCATCGACGTCACGGAGCACGACGGCGTCACGCGCATCGACGTCCGCGAGGACGCGGCCGTGCGCCCGGGGTTCGGCTACCCGGGCGAAGCGGCCGAGCCCTCCGACGAGGACTGACATGATGAAGGAGGCGGACGGCACCGGGACGGCACCCCGATCGCCGTCCGACCTCCACCGGGAGGCGTGGTGGCTCGCCCTGCGTCGTGCCTCGCGCGGCTTCCTCACGGACGCGTGCCCTGACGCCGCCGCGGCTCTCACCTTCTACAGCGTCCTCGCGCTCTTCCCCGGGCTGGTCGCTGCACTGTCGCTGCTGGGCGTCGTGGGCCAGGACGACGAGGCCGCGCAGCTGGTCCTCGCCGTGCTCGGCGACGTGGCCCCGCGCGCGGAGGAGGCCGTGCGCGAGCCGATCCTCGAGATCGCCGCCTCCGACTCCGCTCCGTGGGTTCTCGCCGCGGGCCTCGCGATCGCCCTGTGGTCGGCATCGCGATACGTGGGCGCGTTCTCGCGGACGATGAACGGCATCTGGGGGCGCGAAGAGGGCCGCCCCGTCGTGTCGCTGAAGCTGCACCAGCTCGGCGTCACGCTCATCTCCTCCTTTCTCGCGGCGCTCGGCCTCGCGGGTGCGGCGATCTCGACGCCCGTCGCCCGGGCGATCGGCGACATCGTCGGCGCGGGCGACACGGGTGTCCTCGTCTGGCGGATCGCCCGCTGGCCGTTCCTCCTCGCGATCGTCGTCGTGATCGTCGCGATCCTGTACCACACCGGTCCGAACGCGCGGCGGCCGCGGTTCCGCTGGGTGAGCATCGGCGCGCTTGTCGCGATCGTCGTGCTCGCCGCGGCGTCAGCGGGCTTCGCGGTGTACGCATCCGACCTCGCCGACTACGAGCGCCTGTACGGGTCCTTCGCCGGGGTCGTCGTCGGCCTGCTGTGGCTGTGGATCGCGAACATGGCGCTGCTGTTCGGCGCCGAGGTCGATGCCGAGCTCGAGCGCGCACGTGAGCTGCAGGCCGGGCTGCCTGCCGAGGAGGACATCCAGCTGCCGATGCGCGACGCACGGCGGATCCTCCGCAAGGCGCGCACCGAGCGCGAGGAGAAGCGCCTGTCGGGCGAGGTCCGACGGAGGGCTCGCTGAGCGCCGTCAAGCGGGGGCGTCCGCCACGCGGTCGGCGTGCCCGAGGGGCTTCCCGGGGGCGATGAGGTCGCGCACGCGGCGCTTGAGGTCCGTGATCTCGGGGAAGCCGCCGTCACGCTTGCGGTTCCATACGTGCACGTCGTCGACGTCGATGCGGAACACGCCGCCCGTCGCGGGGACGAGGGCCACCTCGCCCGCCTCGGCCTCGAAGGTCTGCAGCAGCTCGCCGGCGTACCACTGGGCGCGCAGCAGCCAGCGGCACTGCGTGCAGTAGGTGATGACGATGCGGGGTCTGGCCATTCCGTCAGGATGCCACACTCGTCCGCCTCAGCGCCGCCGTCGCGACAGCGGCCGTCGGCGGGCCTCCACCACGGGGACCGGCGCCGTGACGACGGCGTCCACGACCATCGATCCGTCCGTCGGGCCGATCACGGCGATGGGCGTCGTCTCCGTCGCCACCTGCGCCGTGATCGGCCGGGCAGCGAGCCTCCCATGCGCGCGGACGTACGCGGGGACGAGGATGAAGAGCGCCGCCAGCCAGGCGAGCGGGTTGCTCGCCGCGACGCCGACGAACCCGAACGCCGCGCCCAGCGCGACCGCGGCGAAGACGCGCGCGACGAGCTCGACGACTCCCGTCAGCGTGGGCACGACCGTCTGCCCGAGCCCCTGCAGCGCACCGCGGAGCACGAAGAGCACGCCGAGGAACGTGTAGGTGATGCCGTTGACGACGAGCATGAGATGCGCCTGCGCGACGACGTCGTCCGACCCGTCCCCCACGAACACGCGCACGATCGCTGCGCCGAAGGCCACCAGCACCGCGCCGAGCACGACCGCGCCGGCCACGGCCATCCAGACCGACTGCATGACGCCGCGGCGGATGCGGTCGGGGCGTCCTCCGCCGAGGTTCTGCGCCGTGTACATGGACACCGCGAGCCCGAGCGACTGCAGGAACGCCAACGCGAGGCTGTCGACGCGCGAGGCCGTCGTGTACGCCGCGACCGCGTCGGAGCCGAGCGTGTTGAGGGCGACCTGCACCGTGAGCGTGCCGATCGCGATGATCGATGCCTGGAACCCCATGGGGAGCCCGAGACGAAGATGCTCGGCGAGGTCGGCGCGCGAGACGCGCCACTGCGCGCCGCGCACGATGAGCACGGGGACACGGCGCCAGACGTACAGCAGGCAGAGCGCCACCGACACGGCCTGGGACACGACGGTGGCGAGAGCGGCTCCCGCCACGCCCCAGGCGAGCGGTCCGACCATGAGGATGACGAGCGCGATGTTGAGTCCGCACGCCAGGGCGAGGAAGACGAGGGGCGTGCGCGAGTCGCCGATCGCGCGGATGATGCCGGAGAGCTGGTTGAAGAACATCGTCGCCGCGGCGCCGAGGAAGCTCACCTGCGTGAAAACGGTCGCGTCGTCGAGGAGCTCCGCGGGCGTCTGCAGCAGCTCGAGTCCCGGGCGCGCGACGAGAGGCGCGACGACCGTCAGCACGAGGCTCGCGATCCCCGTGAGGATGACGCCGGAGGCGACGGACCGGCGGACGGCGTCGTCATCGCGTGCGCCGTACGCCTGCGCGGTCGGGATGGCGAACCCGGACGTCAGGCCCCATGCGAAGCCCAGGAGGAGGAACAGCAGCGGGCCGGTGGCGCCGACGGCTGCGAGGGCGTCGACGCCGAGTCGCCGCCCGACGACGACCGTGTCGGCGAACTGGTACAGCTGCTGGGCGATGTTGCCGAGCAGGAGGGGGATGGTGAAGGTCAGGATGACGCGCCACGGGCTGCCCGTGGTGAGAGAGGAGGCCATGAGGATTCCGCTGAGGAGACGGGGCCGGCTGCCCGGCCGATCGGAGACGCGAAAAACCCCCGGGTGCAACCGGGGGTTCTTGGTGGACCTGAGGGGACTCGAACCCCTGACCCCCTGCATGCCATGCAGGTGCGCTACCAGCTGCGCCACAGGCCCAGATGCCGTTCGGGGCGAGCCCCGGACAACTCCTTTAGCTTACACGAGGGTTTCCGGCCGATGAAATCGGCGTCGCCCGCCGGGCGCGTCGCGACTCAGCCGTGGGCGAGGACCTGCAGGCCGATGACGACGAGCCCGAGCGCCGCCTCGGCGGCGAGCACGACGAGACGCTGCCACCACGCCATCCGGATGCGGCGGACGGCGAGGAAGCCGATGAAGACGAGCGAGAGCAGGAGCACCGCGATCGAGACGACCAGCGCCGTGTCGACCTCGACGACGCCGATCCCGGACAGCACGAGGACGATGACGGGCACGACGATCACGCCGAACGCCCCGAAGGTCGACGCGCACACCTGCCGCAGCTCATGACGGTCGAGCATTCGCGCGTGGACGACGAGATGGGCGAGCACGTCCGCCGTGAAGACGGCGAAGAGGGCGCCCGTGACCGTCACGGCGAGCGTCGCGAGCGCGTCCCACGGCTCGACGTGCCCGTGCGCGCGCAGCGCGAGGACGACTGCCAGCGCGGCGAACGTGATGTAGATGCGTTCCTTGAGGTGCGCGGCGCGCGCCTCCCGCGTCCGGGCGTCCGGCTCGACGTGGGACATCGCAGGTCCCGCCCGCGTCAGTCGACCGAGCGAGGGGCCGGAAGATCGATCGGCACGACCGGGCAGTCCTTCCAGAGGCGCTCGAGCGCGTAGAACGACCGCTCCTCCTGGTGGAAGACGTGGACGACGAGATCGCCGAAGTCGAGGAGGACCCACCGCGACTCGGATCGTCCCTCGCGACGCAGGCGCTTGTGCCCCGCTTCGTGCAGCTTGTCCTCGATCTCGTCGGCGATGGCGGCGACGTTGCGCTCGCTGCGTCCCGTGGCGAGGAGGAAGATGTCGACGAGCGGCAGCGGCTCGGACACGTCGAGCGCGACGAGGTCCTCCGCACCGGTGGCGTCGGCGGCTGCGGCCGCGATCTGGAGCATGTCGATGGATGTCTGTGTGGCCATCAGCCGAAGACTCCCGTGGTGTAGGCGACGATGACGGCCGCGACCACGACGATGCCGAGGCCTCCCGCGGTGATGCCGAGCGTCAGGATGAGCTTGTGGTTCTTCTCGGGAGCCGGCGGCCGGATGACCTCGCCCGGGCTCTTCGAGGTCGACACCGCGTTGCTCGCGGCGATCGGAGTGGGCGAGGAGGCGAGCGGGATCTCGCCGTCGATCAGCACGGCGTCGACCTCGCGGCCGTCCGTCGTCCCGCGTGCGGCACCGCTCGAGCCGAAGCCCTCGGGGAGCTTGTGGGAGCTCGTGATGAGCAGCTCCCCCGTCGCCGTGATCGGGGCGTTCAGCGCGGCGGTCGCCGGGATCTCGTCGAGGATGAGCGCGGACGGCGCGGACGACGACCCGCTCGACTCCTGCGGGTGCGTGAGCAGCTGATCGAAGGAGGCGGAGGTGTCCGTCACGGCGGCCTCGTCGACGTTGGCGCCGAAGTCGGCGTGCACGACGGGGGCGTCTTGGACCGCCTCGGCAACCGGGGCGTCGGAAGACCCGCCGACTGGTGGAGCGGGCGCCGGATCCGGCGCAGGAGCCGAGACCGCGTCGGCGAGCGCGACGGGCGCCTCGATGAGCTCGCCCTCCACGACGGGTCGGCTGCGGTCGTCGCCCTCGGCGACGTCGGGAACGGGCACGGCCGTCACGAGCGGCACGGCGTTCGTGCGCAGGCGCTCCTGCTCGCGCAGCTGACGGCGCGTGAGCTGCGGTTCGGACGCACCGGGCTCCGGCTCGACGACGGGCTCCGGCTCGACGACCGGCGCAGGCTCAACCACGGGCTCCGGCTCGACGACCGGCGCAGGCTCGACGGCGGGCGCCGGCTCGGCGCTCTGTGCCGAGCCGGAGTCGTCCGCGATGATCGGCGTCTGACCGGTGTCACGCAGCTCACGCAGCTGACGTCGTGTGAGCGGACGACCGTCTGATGTGCTCATGGAGTGCTCCGATACAGATGATGCTTCGCGATGTACTGCACCACGCCGTCCGGAACGAGGTACCAGACGGGAAGATCGCGCTTGACGCGGTCTCGGCAATCCGTGCTCGAGATCGCCAGCGCGGGGATCTCGAGCTGGCTGACGACGCCGCCCGGAAGGCCATCCGTGCTGAGTACGTGCCCGGGGCGCGACACCGCCACGAAGTGGGCGAGATCCCAGAGCTCATCATGGTCGCGCCAGCTGAGAATCTGCGCCACGGCGTCCGCTCCCGAGATGAAGAACAGCTCGGCGTCGGGGCGCTCCGCCTGGAGATCACGGAGCGTGTCGACCGTGTACGTCAGACCGCCGCGGTCGATGTCGACGCGGCTGACCGTGAACCTCGGATTCGACGCCGTCGCGATGACGGTCATCTCGTAGCGCGCCTGCGCCGCAGACACGCGGTCTTTCTGCCACGGCTGGCCGGTCGGGACGAAGACGACCTCGTCGAGGTCGAACGACGTCGCGACCTCGCTCGCCGCGACGAGGTGGCCGTGATGGATGGGATCGAATGTCCCGCCCATCACGCCGATGCGCGGCGGGCGCGTCGTCGTCGTCACGGACGAGTGCCTAGTGGCCGTGTCCGGCCTCGCCGTGCCCCGCGCGGTCGGTGCGGTCGGCGTGGCGGTTGGCCACGTTGCGGTAGGAGGCGCCGACGAGACCGAGCACGCAGAAGATGGCGAACGCCACGATCCCGTACGGAAGGGTCTCGAGCGCGACGTTGCCGTGGTGCTCGGACTCGGCGGCGAGCGTCGCGATGGCGGGAGCGAGATGCATGGGGGGCCTTCCGTGCGCGGATCGGGGCGAACCGTTCCAGCTTACCGTCAGCCCCGCACCTGACCGGAGCCACGCCCGACCCACTTCGTGCTCGTGAGCTCCGGCAGGCCCATCGGCCCGCGCGCGTGCAGCTTCTGCGTCGAGATCCCGACCTCGGCGCCGAAGCCGAACTCGCCGCCGTCGGTGAAGCGCGTGGACGCGTTGGCGAACACGGCCGCCGAGTCGACCTCGGCGAGGAACCGCTCGGCGTTGCGCACGTCGGCCGTCACGATCGACTCCGTGTGCCCCGTGCTGTAGGTGCGGATGTGCTCCATCGCCTCGTCGAGGGACTCCACGACGCGCATGGCGATGTCGAGGCTGAGGTACTCGGTCGCCCAGTCCTCCTCCGTCGCGGGCACGACGCCGCTCGCGAGCGACGCGACGACCTCGTCGCCGTGCACCGTGACGCCCTCGCGCTGCAGCGCATCGACGACGGGCGCGACGAGGCGGTCTGCGCCCTCCCGCACCACGAGCACGGTCTCGGCCGCATTGCACACGCTGGGCCGCTGCACCTTCGCGTTCACGACGATGTCACGCGCCCAGTCGTCGGGAGCGGAGGCGTCGAGGACGATGTGCACATTGCCGGCACCCGTCTCGATGACGGGGACGGTCGATTCGGTCACGACCGTCTCGATGAGCCCGGCCGACCCGCGCGGCACGAGCACGTCGACGAGACCGCGGCCGTGCATGAGGGCTCGTGCGCCGTCGCGGCCGAAGTCGTCGACCGTCTGGATGGCCTCTGCGTCGACGCCGTGCGCGGCGAGCGAGCGGCGCATGACGTCGACGAGCACCTCGTTGGACGAGCGCGCTGCGCTCCCTCCCCGCAGCACGACCGCATTGCCGGCCTGCAGCGCGATGGCGGCGATGTCGACGGTCACATTGGGACGCGCCTCGTAGATCGCGCCGACGACGCCGAACGGCACGCGGCGCTGCTCCAGCATGACGCCGTTGTACATGCGCTGCCCGCGCACGAGCTCGCCCACGGGATCGGGCAGCGACGCCACCTGGCGGACGGCGCCCGCGAGGCCGTCGATGCGCGCACCGTCGAGCCGCAGGCGGTCGAGCAGCGACGAGCCGATGCCATCCGCCTCGCCCCGACGCAGGTCGTCCGCGTTCGCCGCGATGATCCGCTCCGCATCCGACACGAGGGCGTCGGCGATCGCGTGCAGCACGGCGGCCTTCTCATCGCTCGTCAGCCTGGCGATGGCGCGGGACGCCGTCTTCGCACGCCTGAGCCGGTCCTCGGGCGTGTCGGTCTGCGTCGTCACGGGGGCGAGGAGGGCGTCGGCGGTCATCCCCTCAGTGTAGCGATGGCGCCCGTGGCGGAGACCCGCACGTCGGCCGGGACGAACCACGTGCCGATCGGGGCGCCCGAGAGTGCCTCGCCCACGAGATCGGCACTCGTCACGAGCGTGCCGATGCCCGCTGACGACGCCAGTCGCGCCGCCGACGCCTTCGTCGCGGCGCCGCCCGTTCCCACGCTGTTGACGACCTTCGACCCGAACGCGTACGTCGACAGGTCGTCGTCCGCCTCGACGAGGTCGATGGGCTCCGCGCCCGGCTCCCCCGGCGGGCGCGTGTAGAGCGCCGTGATGTCGCTCAACAGGACGAGCGCATCCGCGCCGACGAGACGAGCGACGAGCGCCGCGAGGCGGTCGTTGTCGCCGAACCGGATCTCGTGCGTGGCGACGGTGTCGTTCTCGTTGATGATGGGGAGGATCCGCAGCCCGAGCAGCCGCTCGACCGCTCGACGCGCGTTGCTCCGGTGGGTCGGGTCCTCCATGTCGCTCGCGGTGAGCAGCACCTGGCCGGCCACGATCTCGAAGGGGCGCAGCGCCTCCTGGTAGCGGTAGACGAGGATGTTCTGGCCGACCGCCGCCGCCGCCTGCTGCGTGGCGAGGTCGTTCGGGCGGGAGTCCAGCGCGAGGAAGGGCATCCCCGTGGCGATCGCACCGGAGGAGACGAGCAGGACCTCGACGCCCCGCCCATGCGCTGCGGCGAGGGCCTCCACGAGGACGGGGATGCGCCACGCGGCGTCGCCGCTGATCGACGAGGAGCCGACCTTGACGACGATGCGCTTCGCCCCCGCGATCGACGCGCGGTCCTTTGCGATCACCGGGACTCGTCCTCGTCCAGGCGCGCGAGGCGGCGCTCCTCCTCGAGAGCCCTCTCGACCGTGCGTGCGTCCTGACGGGCGTGGTAGCGCTCGCGGCGTTCCGAGGTGGTGCGACGGCTGTTCGGGTCGAGACGGGAATCCAGGCCGCGCGGCGACTGGATGAGCTCCGCGGCCGACGCGATCGAGGGCTCCCAGTCGAACACGATGCCGTCCTCGCCGATGACGACGGTCGATCCGGCCACCGCCCCCAACCGGAACAGCTCCTTCTCCACGCCGAGCTTCTCGAGCCGATCGGCGAGGAAGCCGACCGCCTCCTCGTTCTGGAAGTCGGTCTGCTGCACCCAGCGCACCGGCTTCTCGCCGAGCACGTGGTAGACGTTGCCGTACGTTCCGCCGTCGACGCGGATCGTGAAGTCCTTCTCCGCACCCCGGGGGCGGATGACGACGCGCTCGCGCGGAGCCTCGACGGGAGCGGTGCGACGGTGCTCGTCGATGACCTCTCCGATGGCGAACGTGAGCTCACGGAGACCGCGGCGCGCGACCGTCGAGATCTCGAACACCCGGTAGCCGAGGGCCTCCAGGTCCGGGCGCACGAACTCGGCGAGCTCGTGGGCCTCCGGCACGTCGACCTTGTTGAGGACGACGAACTGGGGGCGTTCGAGCAGCGGGACCTGCCCCTCGGCGACGGGGTAGTTCGCGAGCTCCTGGCGGATCGTCTCGAGGTCGGTGAGCGGGTCGCGTCCCGGCTCGAGCGTGGCGCAGTCGAGCACGTGGACGAGCGCCGTGCAGCGCTCGACGTGGCGGAGGAACTCGAGACCCAGCCCTCGACCCTCGCTCGCGCCCTCGATGAGCCCCGGCACGTCGGCGACGGTGTATCGGAAGTCCCCCGCCTGCACGACGCCGAGATTGGGGTGCAGCGTCGTGAACGGGTAGTCGGCGATCTTCGGACGAGCCGCCGAGATGGCGGCGATGAGGCTCGACTTGCCTGCCGACGGAAAGCCCACGAGCGCGACGTCGGCGACCGTCTTCAGCTCCAGGACGACGTCGCCTTCCCAGCCGGGTGTGCCGAGCAGGGCGAAGCCGGGCGCCTTGCGCTTGGGCGACGCGAGGGCCGCATTGCCGAGCCCGCCCCGTCCGCCGGGCGCCGCGACGAAGCGCATGCCCGGGTCGATGAGGTCGACGAGCACCTCCCCGTCGGGAGCCTTCACGACGGTGCCGACGGGCACGGGGAGCTCCAACGGCTCTCCCTGGGCTCCCGAGCGGTGGTCGCCCATCCCGAACCCGCCGTTCCCCGCGTGACGGTGCGGCGAGTGGTGGTAGCTGAGCAGCGTCGTGGTCTGCGGGTCGGCGACGAGGACGACGTCGCCGCCGTCGCCGCCGTTGCCGCCGTCAGGGCCGCCGAGGGGCTTGAACTTCTCCCGGTGCACCGAGACGCAGCCGTTGCCGCCCTTGCCGGCACGCAGATGGAGCGTGACCTCGTCGACGAACGTGACCATGGGGGTTCCTGCCTCTCGCCGCCTGCGCGGACGGGTGGGTGTAACGAAAGGACGGGGCGGGCCGAAGCCCGCCCCGTCCGGATGCTGTGCGTGCCGCGCGATTACTCGCCGGCGACGATGTTGACGACCTTGCGGCCGCCCTTGGTGCCGAACTCGACGGCACCGGCCGCGAGCGCGAACAGCGTGTCGTCGCCGCCACGGCCGACGTTGGCGCCGGGGTGGAAGTGCGTGCCGCGCTGGCGGACGAGGATCTCGCCGGCGTTGACGGTCTGACCGCCGAAGCGCTTGACGCCGAGGCGCTGCGCGTTCGAGTCGCGGCCGTTGCGGGTGGAGCTTGCGCCCTTCTTGTGTGCCATGTCTGAGCCTCTTCCGCTTACTTGATGCCGGTGACCTTGACGCGCGTCAGGTCCTGACGGTGTCCCTGGCGCTTCTTGTAGCCGGTCTTGTTCTTGAACTTCTGGATGACGATCTTCGGGCCGCGGAGGTCGCCGAGGACCTCGGCGGTGACCTTGACCTTCGCCAGCTTCGCGGCGTCGGTCGTCACGGCGTCGCCGTCGACGAAGAGGACGGCGGGCAGCTCGATCGTCTCACCCTCGGCAGCCTTGAGGCGGTCGAGCGTCACGATGGTCCCGACCTCGACCTTCTCCTGCCGGCCACCGGCGCGAACAACTGCGTAAACCACGTTCATACCTGTTTCATTGGGGAAGCCGTGCGGCTTCCGAATCTCACGGGAAGACTTCGCTTGCGGATCGCACCGGATGTGCGAGGTGCGTCTCGGGCAAGACTTTCGTCGCGCCGCCAGTGGGAGAGCGCGCGACAGGGGACGCACCAAACGAATACATTACCCGATCGGATGCGTATCCGGCAAAAGCGGTCGTGCGGCGCGTCGGGTGTGTCGCGCCGTAGGCTGGTGCACCGTGACGATCCTCGTGGACACGGCCCAGTGGCCGGCGCACGGCAGACTGTGGGCGCACCTCGTGAGCGACGAGAGCCTCGACGAGCTGCACGCGTTCGCGCTCGCGCACGGTGTGCCGCCGCGCGCCTTCGACCTGGATCACTACGACGTCCCCGACGACATGGTCGACCGCCTCGCCGCGGCCGGCGCACGTCGTGTCAGCGCGCATGAGCTGACGCGCGCCCTCATCGCATCCGGTCTGAGGGTGCGCGCCCGCGACCGCCGATAGGCGGCGCGGGCACGCGGCCGTCAGTCCGCCGACGGGGTGACCGGCACCGCGGTGCCGGGAAGGGCGGCCGTCGTCACGCGCCGCCGCGCGCGTCCCTGCCCGGGCGCCTTGGGCTCGGGCAGCGCGTCGAGCACGGAGTCGAGCAGGTGCGCGGCCTCCGACGCGGGAGCCACCGATGCGGGCTTCTCGACGGACCGCTTCTTGCGCGGCCGACGGGGACGCTCTCGGTCCTCGGCAGGCGCCTTCGTCCGCGGCCCCTCCGGCAGCGCGATGTCGAGGAGGTCCTTCGGCGCCTCGACGACCGCCGGCGGCGCATCGACCGCGGGCTCGTGCTCGTGCTCGTGCTCGTGCTTCGCGATCGTCGACGCGGCGATCTGAGCGAGAGCGGACTTCACCCCGTCGGTGATGACGTGAGCGGGCTGCGAGGGCTGGACCGGCTGGGCAGGGGCGGGGTTCGACCCGCGCCCGCGGCGTCCGCCGCCGTTCGAGCCGCCGCCGTTCGAGCCGCCGGCGGGCCGGTGCTTGACGACGGGGTCGTGGTGCACGATGACCCCACGGCCGGCGCACACCTCGCACGCCTCGCTGAACGTCTCGAGGAGACCGAGCCCGAGCTTCTTGCGGGTCATCTGCACGAGGCCGAGAGAGGTGACCTCGGCGACCTGGTGCTTCGTGCGATCGCGGCTCAGGCACTCGACGAGGCGGCGCAGCACGAGGTCGCGGTTCGACTCGAGCACCATGTCGATGAAGTCGACGACGATGATCCCGCCGATGTCGCGCAGACGCAGCTGGCGCACGATCTCCTCGGCCGCCTCGAGGTTGTTCTTCGTGACGGTCTCCTCGAGGTTGCCGCCGGAGCCGACGAACTTCCCCGTGTTGACGTCGACGACCGTCATCGCCTCCGTGCGGTCGATGACGAGCGATCCGCCCGACGGCAGCCATACCTTGCGGTCGAGCGCCTTCTCGATCTGCTCCGTGATGCGGAAGTCGTCGAAGGGATCGCCCTCGCCCTCGTAGTGCGCGACGCGGTCCAGGAGGTCGGGCGCGACCCCCGTGAGGTAGTCGACGATGGTGCGCTGAGCCTCGTCTCCCTGGATGAGGAGCTTCGTGAAGTCCTCGTTGAAGACGTCGCGGATGATCTTGACGAGCAGGTCGGGCTCGCTGTGGAGGAGCGCCGGCGCGCTGCCCTTCTGCACGAGCTCGGTGATGTGCGCCCACTGCGCCGTGAGTCGGTTGACGTCGCGGGTGAGCTGCTCCTCCGTGGCGCCCTCCGCCGCGGTCCGGACGATGACGCCCGAGGACTCGGGCAGCACCTCCTTGAGGATCTTCTTGAGGCGTGCCCGCTCGGTGTCCGGCAGCTTCCGCGAGATGCCGTTCATGGCACCGCCCGGCACGTAGACGAGGTAGCGGCCGGGAAGCGAGATCTGGCTCGTGAGCCGCGCACCCTTGTGGCCGACGGGGTCCTTCGTGACCTGCACGAGCACGCGGTCGCCCTGCTTGAGCGCGAGCTCGATACGGCGCGGCTGGTTGCCCGTCTCGACGGCGTCCCAGTCCACCTCGCCGGAGTAGAGCACCGCGTTGCGTCCGCGCCCGATGTCGACGAACGCCGCCTCCATGCTGGGGAGCACGTTCTGCACACGCCCCAGGTAGACGTTGCCGATGAGCGACGCGTCCTGGTTGCGCGCGACGTAGTGCTCGACGAGCACGTCGTCCTCGAGGACGGCGATCTGGATGCGGCCGTTCTTCGAGCGCACGATCATCTGGCGGTCGACGGCCTCCCGGCGCGCGAGGAACTCCGCCTCGGTCACGACGGGACGGCGCCGGCCGGCTTCCCTGCCATCCCGACGGCGCTGCTTCTTCGCCTCGAGGCGGGTCGAGCCCTTGATGCGCTGCGGCTCTGTGATGACCTCGACGACACGCTGACGGCGCCGCTCCTCCTGGGGGGCGTCCTCGGCGGGCTCTCCCCCGCGACGCCGGCGGCGCCGTGACGACGACGAGCGGCCGCCGACCTGCTCGTCCGCCTCGGGCTCGGGGAGCGCCGGGAGCGCGACGAACTCGGGGGCGTAGAAGTGCAGCGCCGTCGTCACCTGCGACACGAACTCCGCCGGCAGGAGACCGAGCGAGACGGCCGTCACGGGCTCCGCGTCCGGTTCGTCGGCGGGCGTGCTGTCTGCCGCCGCGGCTTCGTCGGCCTGCGGGGCGTCGTCTGCAGACGTCTCCGCCTGCGGGGCGTCGTCAGCAGGCGTCTCCGCCTGAGGAGCGTCATCCGCAGGCGTCTCCGCCTGCGGAGCGTCATCCGCGGCTGCGGTCTCCGCCTGCTCGACGAGGTCGGCCGGTGCCCCGCTCGTCGTCGTCTCCGCCGCCTCGTCTGCGGCGTCTGCCACGGTGTCGAGCGTTCCGTCTGTGTCGTTGTTCACTTCAGCCATCGCTGGCGCACTCCCTGCGGGGCGGACATCCGCCCGAGATCCTCATGCGGTCGCACACTGCGCGACCGCGAACTCCATCGGTTTGCGACCGGCGATTCCGCTCTGGCCGCGCGGGGCAGCCGTTGCCCCGAAGTCTTGTCACTCCACGCGATCCCGACGCCGTCGACATGCGCGTTCCGGCCATTATCTCATCCCGCGCCGCGGATCGGGGATCATCGTGCCCAGGCAGGCTCCGCTGGGAGCGCGCTCCAGCGCCCGATGCGATAATCCGGGCATGCCGGAGACCCGTTCCCGCCCCACTGCCCTCGCCGTCTGGCTCGTCCTCGCCGGTGCCGTGGGATGGTGGGCCGCCTTCTCGCTCACCCTCGAGAAGCTGCACGTGCTGGAGAACCCGGGCGCGGCGCTCGGCTGCGATTTCAACGTGCTCGTGCAGTGCGCACGCAACCTCGACTCCTGGCAGGGAGCCGTGTTCGGGTTCCCGAACCCGCTGCTCGGCGTGGCGGGCTGGATGGCGCCCGTCGTCGTGGGGATGGCCGTGCTCGCGGGCGCGCGCTTCTCCCGGTGGTTCTGGGCGCTGTTCACCCTCGGCATGACGTTCGCCTTCGGTCTCGTCTGCTTCCTCATCGTGCAGAGCATCTTCGTGATCGGAACGCTCTGCCCCTGGTGCATGGTGACGTGGGTCGTGACCATCCCGTCGTTCTACGCCGTCCTGCTGCACAGCATCCGCATCGGCGCGCTCCCGCTGCCCGCTCGCGTCCGGTCCAGCGCGGACGCCCTCATGGGATGGCTGCCCCTGCTCGCCGTGCTGAGCTACGTCGCGATCGCAGTGGCGGCCCAGCTGCGGCTCGACGTGCTGTCGTACCTGTTCTGAGAGACCGCCGCAGAGAGACGACGCGGCGCCCGGCCGCGGCCGGGCGCCCCGTCGTCCGACGTCAGGCGAACCAGATCGCGAGCTCGCGCTCCGCCGACTCGGGGCTGTCGGAGCCGTGGACGAGGTTCTGCTGGACGGCGACCCCCCAGTCGCGACCGAGGTCGCCGCGGATGGTCCCGGGCGCGGCCGTCGTCGGGTCGGTCGTGCCGGCGAGCGAGCGGAAGCCCTCGATGACGCGGTTGCCGGCGACGCGGATCGCGACGACGGGCCCCGACAGCATGAACTCCAGGAGCGGCTCGTAGAACGGCTTGCCCTCGTGCTCGGCGTAGTGCCGCGCGAGCAGGTCGCGGCTCGGCTCGACGAGCTTGAGGTCGACGAGCGAGTAGCCCTTCGCCTCGATGCGCGCGAGGATCGCGCCGGTGAGGCCGCGGGCGACGCCGTCGGGCTTGACGAGGACGAGGGTCTCTTCGGTGGCCATGGAACTGCCTTTCTGTCGAAGGAGGGGTCAGGCGGCGTCGGCGTCCCGCTGAGCGGCGAGCCGGCGCTCGATGCGCGCCCCACCGATCGTCGCATACGCCCACATGCCGCCGAACACGAGGGTCACGAGGAGGATCGCGGGGACGAGGATCGCGCCGAGCGCCGTGACGACCTGGAGCACCCAGCCGAGGGCGATCGCCCACCGGTGCCGGAGCAGTCCGCTCAGCGCGATCATGAGCACGGCGACGACGGCACCGGCGACGATCGCCCACCACGGCGCGACGCCCTCGGGGAGCGCGCGCAGGCCGTATACGGCGAGGCCGGCGAGGAAGACGATGATCGCCTCGAACGCGAGCACGACCGACCCCGCCTTCTCGGGCAGCCCGCGGGGTCGGCGCGGACGGGGCGCGGGCGACGTCATGCGCCGGCCGCCGGCTTCCACTCGTCCTCCTCGGCGAGGGCGACCGCCTCGCCGGCGAGAACGACGGAGCCCACGATCGCGACCGCGCGCTTGTCGCCCTGCTGCGCCCACGCGCGTGCGGCCTCGGCCGCGTCGTACAGGCCGGGGTGCACGGTCGCACGCAGGCCTGCCGCCTCGACGAGATCGGCGAGGCGGTCGACGTCGGCCGCGCGGTCGGACGAGGGAGCCGTGGCGAACACGTGCGCGGCGACGGGAGCCAGGGCCGCCACGATGCCCGCCGCGTCCTTGTCGTCGAGGACCCCGAGCACGATCCCCCACTCGTCGAAGTCGAAGGAATCCTCCAGCGCAGCCGCGAGCGCGCGGGCGCCGTGAGGGTTGTGCGCGGCGTCCACCACGACCGTGGGCTCCACGCCGACGAGCTGCAGGCGCCCGGGAGAGGTGACCTGCGCGAGAGCCTCCGTGACGATGCCGCCCGCGATCGGCTGACGGCCGTCGCCGATGAGCGCCTCCACGGCCGCGATCGCGACCGCGGCGTTCTGGCCCTGATGACGGCCGTACAGCGGCAGGTACTCCTCGTCGTACACGCCCGCGAGGCCGCGCACGGAGATGAGCTGTCCTCCCACGGCGAGCCGGTCGTCCGTGAGCGCGAACTCGGCCCCCTCGAACGCGATGCCCGCGCCCTTCTCCGCGGCGACACGGCGCAGCACGCGCTCGGCGTCGGGATGCTGCGCCGCCGCGACGACGGCGGCGCCTGGCTTGATGATGCCGGCCTTGACCTCCGCGATCTCGGAGATCGTCGAACCCAGGCGCGACACGTGGTCGAGGTCGATGGGGGTGAACACCGCGACGTCGCCGTCCGCCGTGTTGGTCGAATCCCAGCTCCCGCCCATCCCCACCTCGAGGACGAGGACGTCGACCGGAGCGTCGGCGCACGCGGTGAACGCGAGCACCGTGAGGAGCTCGAAGAAGGTCAGCCGGGCATCCCCCCGCGACTCGAGCTCGGCATCCACGATGCCGACGAACGGCTCGATCTCCTCCCATGCGTCCGCGATCGCGTCGTCGCCGATGGGCTCGCCGTCGATGAGGATGCGCTCGGTGAAGCGGGTGAGATGCGGGCTCGTGAAGAGCCCCGTCCTCAGCCCATGCGCCCGGATCAGGCTCTCGACGATCCGTGCCGTGGACGTCTTGCCGTTCGTGCCCGTCAGGTGGACGACCCGGTAGGTGCGCTGCGGGTCGTCGAGCAGTTCGAGGATGCGGCCGACGCGCTCCACGCGCGGCTCCACCCACTGCTCCCCCGCGCGCCCGAGCAGGGCCTCGTAGACGGCGTCGGCACGCTCGCGGGCGCTCATGCGGCACTCCCGATGCGCGTCACGGAGACGACGATGTCGCCCGCGTTCGCGTAGGTCCCCGCCCCGACCGTCGCGACGTGCTCGCCGGCGCCGGCGTCCGAGCCGTCGACGAGCGCGTGCTCGACCGCGAGGGTCTCGCCGGCCACGTCCGCGGCGTCCCAGGCCGCGCGCACGGCGGCCGCGTCATCCGCGGACGCGAATGCCAGCGTGAGACGGATGCGGTCGCTCACCTCGAAGCCGGCGGCCTTGCGGGTGTCCTGCACGGCGCGGATGACGTCGCGCGCGAGCCCCTCCGCCTCGAGCTCGGGGGTCGTCGCCGTGTCGAGGAGCACGAATCCGCCCGACGGCAGCGTGGCGATCGCCTCGCCCTCCGGACGTCCGGAGGTGTCGAGCGCGAGCTCGTACTCCCCCGGCTCGAGCACGATGCCGTCGGCCGTCACGACGCCGCTCTCCTCCGTCCACAGGCCCGCCTTGGCGGCCTTGATGACGTGCTGCACCTGCTTGCCGAGGCGCGGTCCCGCGGCACGGGCATTCACCGTGAGCCGGTGGGAGATGCCGTAGCGCACGGCGGTGTCGTCCTGCAGGTCGACGAGCTCGACCGATTTGACGTTGAGCTCGTCCCGGAGGATGTCCTCGAACTGGGCGAGCGCCTCCGCGTCCGACGTGACCACGGTGAGGCGCGCGAGCGGCAGCCGCACGCGCAGCCCCTCCTTCTTGCGCAGCGCGTTGGCGACGCTGGACGCCTCCCGGACGGCATCCATGGCCGTCCGGATGTCGACGGCCTCGGCGAACTCGGAGGCGTCCGGCCACTCCTCGAGATGCACGCTGCGCCCGCCCGTCAGTCCCTGCCACACGCGCTCCGACACGAGCGGGATGAGGGGGGCGGCGACGCGCGTGAGGGTCTCGAGGACGGTGTAGAGCGTGTCGAACGCCTCCCGGCTGCGCGGATCGTCGGTGACGCCCTGCCAGAACCGGTCGCGCGAGCGGCGGATGTACCAGTTGGTGAGCACCTCGGCGAAGTCGCGCAGCCGCTCGGATGCGGTCGTCGAGTCGAGCTGCTCGAGGTCGGCGGCCACGTCGCGCACGAGGTCGCCCGTGCGCGCGAGGATGTAGCGGTCGAGCACATCCTGCGAGTCGGTGCGCCACTCGGCGGCGTAGCCCGCACCAGCCGCGCCCGCGCCGGCGGCATTGGCGTACGTCGCGAAGAAGTACCACGAGTTCCACAGCGGCAGCAGGAACTCCCGGACGCCCGATCGGATCCCCTCCTCCGTGACGACGAGGTTGCCCCCGCGCAGCACGCTCGACGACATCAGGAACCATCGCATGGCGTCGGAGCCGTCGCGGTCGAACACCTCCGACACGTCGGGATAGTTGCGGAGCGACTTCGACATCTTCTGCCCGTCGTTGCCGAGGACGATGCCGTGGCACGAGACGCCCGTGAAGGCGGGGCGGTCGAAGAGCGCGCCGGAGAGCACGTGCATGACGTAGAACCAGCCGCGCGTCTGCCCGATGTACTCGACGATGAAATCGGCCGGCGAGTGCGAGTCGAACCAGTCCTTGTTCTCGAACGGGTAGTGCACCTGCGCGAACGGCATCGAGCCGGAGTCGAACCAGACGTCGAAGACGTCTTCGATGCGGCGCATGGTGCTGCGCCCTGTGGGATCGTCGGGGTTCGGCCGCGTGAGCGCGTCGATGTACGGGCGGTGCAGATCGACCTCGCCCCGCTCGTTGCGCGGGAGCGCTCCGAAATCGCGCTCCAGCTCCTCGAGGGAGCCGTAGGCGTCCACGCGCGGGTGGTTGGGGTCGTCCGACTTCCAGACCGGGATGGGCGAGCCCCAGAACCGGTTGCGGCTGATCGACCAGTCGCGCGCCCCCTCGACCCACTTGCCGAACTGGCCGTGCTTGACGTTCTCCGGAGCCCACGTGATCTGCTCGTTGAGCTCGACGAGGCGGTCCTTGACCTCCGTGACGCGGATGAACCAGCTCGACACGGCCTTGTAGATGAGCGGGTTGCGGCACCGCCAGCAGTGCGGGTACGAGTGCTCGTACGACTGCAGGCGCAGGAGCCGGCCGCTCTGGCGCAGCAGGCGCACGAGCGGTGTGTTGGCGTCGAGCCACAGCTCCCCCGCGACGTCCGGGACGATGTCGAGGAAGCGGCCGTCGTCGCCCAGCGACACGATCGTGGGGATGCCCGCGGCGTCGGCCAGGCGCTTGTCGTCCTCGCCGTACGCGGGGGCCTGATGCACGACCCCCGTGCCGTCTCCCGTCGTCACGTAGTCGTCGACGAGGATGCGCCAGGCACCGGCCGTCCCCCACTCCTCCGCGTCGGCGAAGTAGTCCCACAGCCGCTCGTACGAGACGTCGCGCAGGTCCTCCCCCGTCACGCGCGTGCGGACGGCCGCGCGCGCGGCATCCGCGTCGTCGTAGCCGAGGTCCTTCGCGTGGCCCCCGAGGAGCTCCTCAGCGAGGAGGAACTCGGCGCCCTCCGCGCCTTCCGAGATGCCGCCGGGCCCCGCGGGCACGACGGCATAGACGATCGCCGGCCCCACCGCGAGGGCCATGTTGGTCGGCAGCGTCCACGGGGTCGTCGTCCAGGCGAGCGCGCGGACGCCCTCCAGCCCGAGAGCGGCGGCCTTCTCCCCCGCGAGGGGGAACGCGACCGTCACGGAGGGGTCCTGCCGCATCTTGTAGACGTCGTCGTCCATGCGCAGCTCGTGCGTCGAGAGCGGGGTCTGATCGCGCCAGCAGTAGGGCAGCACGCGATAGCCCTCGTAGGCGAGTCCCTTGTCGTAGAGGCTCTTGAACGCCCAGAGGACGCTCTCCATGAAGGTCGTGTCGAGCGTCTTGTACCCGCGGTCGAAGTCGACCCAGCGCGCCTGACGCGTGACGTAGTCGCGCCACTCGCGCGTGTAGGCGAGCACGGACTCCCGAGCCTTCGCGTTGAACGTGTCCACGCCCATCGCGAGGATCTCGTCCTTCTCGGTGATGCCGAGCTGCTTCATCGCCTCCAGCTCGGCCGGAAGGCCGTGGGTGTCCCAGCCGAACACGCGGTCGACCTTCTTGCCGCGCATGGTCTGGAAGCGCGGGAAGAGGTCCTTCGCGTAGCCCGTGAGCAGATGGCCGTAGTGGGGCAGGCCGTTCGCGAAGGGCGGGCCGTCGTAGAACACCCACTCCTCTGCACCGTCGCGCTGCGCGATCGACGCCCGGAAGGTGTCATCCGCCTCCCAGAACGCGAGCACGTCGCGCTCGACGTCGGGGAACCGCGGGCTCGGCACGAGGGGCTCGGCGGCGGGTCCGAACGAGGACTTCGGGTAGGTCATCTCACTCCAGCAGTTCCGTAGGGACTGCGAGGACGACCCGCTGCCGATCGCCCGGCAGGGCCGCGGTACCACCCCGCGTTGCGCCGCACGCGGCGCCTCTCTCACTGCGGCTGTGACGGGCCTGCCCCGCGCGGTTCTAGTGGGGTCCTTGCGTTCCCGTTCTTCCGCGAGCTCCCCGGTGATGGCCGGATCGGTGCCGATGCGCACCATCCTACCGCGCATGCGCAGCCCGCGCGCCTGTCCATGCGGGGCGGGAGCCGCGCGGGCGGGGCGGCCGACGGGCGGGAGCCGCGCGGGCGGGGCGGCCGACGGGCGGGAGCCGCGCGGGCGGGGCGGCCGACGGGCGGGAGCCGTAGGCTCGCAGGATGGCCAGGAAGCAGGACCGCCCGATCGCGCCGCGCGTGAGCGCGCCCGATCTGCCCGCACGACTCGACGACGGCGAACCGCGCTCCCGTGCCGATCTCCACCGGCAGCGTCTCGATGGTCTGACGGGCGACGTCGATCTCGAGCACACGTCGCTCGAGGAGTGCGCCGTGCCCTCCCCCGTCGTCGAGACGCTGGCCCTGCGAGGGGCGACGCTCGTCGACGTCGAGGTGACGGACATCCGAGCCGTCTCCGTGCGCGGGCGCGACACGACCATCCGCCGCGTCGCGATCACGGGAGGGCGCATCGGGACGCTCGATCTCGCCGACGCGCGGATCGCCGAACTGGAGCTGCGCGACGTGCGCATCGACTACCTGTCGCTCGCCGGCGCGCGGGCCGAGGACGTCCGCGTCGTCGACTGCGCCATCCGCGCGCTGGATCTGCCGCAGGCGCAGCTGACGCGGGTCGCGTTCGAGCGCTCGCGCACCGACGAGCTCGACCCCCGCGGCATGCGGGCGGCCGACCTCGATCTGAGGGGCCTCGATGTCGCCGCGTGCCTGGACGTGCTGGCGCTGCGCGGGGCGACGCTGACCGAGGATCAAGTGCGCGCGCTCGCGCCCGCCTTCGCATCGGCGGTGGGGATCGACGTCCGCGGCTGATCAGTCGAGCAGCGCGCGCGATTGCTCCGTCTCGTACGACCGGGACAGGTCGTCGGGTGCCTCGTTCACCTGCACGACGTAGCCGTCGGGATCGGCGACCTCGAAGTAGCGCCCGAACGTCTCGTCGAGGATGGCGCCGGGCGCGTGACCGTGCGCGGCGAGACGGGCGCGGACGGCATCGAGCTCGCCGTCGTCGACCGTCACCTGGAACGACACCTCGCGGCTCTCGTCCGCCGATGCGATGTGCAGTCCGACGGCGCCGCCGGACCCGGTGAGCGATGCCCACGTGCGACTCGTCTCCTGTGTGCGCTCGTCGAGGCCGAGCAGCGCGTAGAACGCCGTGCTCTCGGCCACGTCGGCCACCATCCGGATGGGTGTGATGCGCGTCATGACGCCCCCTTCTCGATCTCCGCGCGCAGGACGCGTTCGACGAGCGCCGACAGGCTCACGTTCTCGTCGATCGCGCGGTGCTTGACCGCCCGGACGAGATCGCGAGGCAGGTACACGTTGAACTGCGCCTTGTCGCTTGCTTGCATGCTAGCACTCTAGTGCGGGAGGCGGCGTGGTGTCGAGGGGCGGCGTGGTGTCGCGGGGCGGCGTGGTGTCGAGGGGCGGCGTGGTGTCGAGGGGCGGCGTGGTGTCGAGGGGCGGCGTGGTGGAGCCGGCTTCAGTCACCGCGAATCGCGGCGAAACCCGCTTCGGTCGCCGCGAATCGGGGCGAGAGTCGGTCGCACCCCGAGGAGCGTCGCCGCGAATCGCGGCAAAACCCTCGACGGTCGCCGCGAATCGGGGCGAGAGTCGGTCGCACCCCGAGGAGCGTCGCCGCGAATCGGGGCGAGAGTTGGAAGCAGGTCCGCGCGGACCTCGTATGTCAGGACCGGCGATCGACCGCCGCCCGCAGGTCGCTCAGCAGGCGGCGCGGATCATCGAGATCCGCCTGTGTGACCGGGATGTAGATCCATCCGAGAGCTTCGAGCCGCCGGCGACGCGCCTGGTCGCGGCGCCACTGCGACTTGTCGCGGTGATGATCGCCTTCGTACTCGATGGCGATCTTCAGGTCGACAAGAGCCAGGTCCACGCGCGCGACGAAGCCTCCGGCCGCGTCGTGCACCTCGACGTTGCAACGGAGCGGCCCGAACCCGGCGCAGACGAGGAGCACCCGCAGCTCCGATTCCTTCGGCGACTCGGAGGCGAGATCGAGCAGTTCCAGCGCGCGCTGAAGCACGGCGGGGCGTCGCCTCGCCGGAACGCGCTCGACAGCGCGACGGATGGCCTCGACGCCGACGATGCGAGCGGCCGCATCTCCAAAGGCGACGAGTTCGGCGAGCGTGAGGTCGTCGGCGAGATCGCAGAACGTGCGTGCCGGCGAGGTGACGGGGAGACCCGCTCGTTCGGTGACGTCATCGGCGTGCAGCGCACGCTCGTGGCCCCTGATCCGTCGCCCCCGCCGGGCACGGACCCCGACAGGCGTTGTGACGTGGACGTGTTCCTCGACAGCGAGCCGTATCGGCACGGGGAGCGGCGTGAGCTGCGCGGCGGTTGAGTGACTGAAGGTCGCGCACGTGGGCATCGTGAGCAGGATGGCCCGACACACGCTCACGACATCGCGTCGCGCGACGGGCAAGCGGATGCCCTGGGCCGGGATCCACAGATCGGACGCGCGCAAGCGCGCAGGCGAGGCCTCGGGCACATCCCGCGCTCGAAAGGCGCGACCGGCGACGCGTGCGGGAAGGGGAGCAGGTCGACGTGACATGTCCTCGACTCTGTCCGCCTTGAGGAAGCCGCCAGGGGCCGTCCACAGGAGAGCCGGCCGCCGCGCGGAGGATCGACGTCTGTGCACGCCTCAACGGGCTCCACGGCGGGCCCGGTGCCCGCGGATAACCCCATCCGTCGCCGCGATTCGCGGCGAAACCCGAAACGATCGCCGCGAAACGTGGCAACCCTGGCGGCCACGCGCGATCAGTCGCCGCGAAACGCGGCGAAACCCGCTTCAGTCGCCGCGAATCGCGGCGAACAGCCCCGCCCGGCTCGCAGGCGCTCCCGACCCGCCCCGGTAGACTGACGGCACATCCACACTCAGGCACGCAGACACCGTGCCGCATATACGTCAGGAGAACCATGGCCATTCCCGACAAGCCCGTGCTCGAAGGACTCGAGGCGAAGTGGGGTGAGACCTGGGAGCAGGACGGCACCTACCGCTTCGACCGCGACGCCGCCCGCGCGAAGGGCCGCTCGGGCGTCTTCTCGGTCGACACGCCGCCACCGACGGCGAGCGGCAGCCTCCACATCGGCCACGTGTTCTCGTACACCCACACCGATGTGAAGACGCGCTTCGAGCGCATGCGCGGCAAGACGGTGTTCTACCCGATCGGCTGGGACGACAACGGCCTGCCGACCGAGCGCCGCGTGCAGAACTACTACGGCGTGCGCTGCGACCCGTCGCTCCCCTACGACCCCGACTTCACGCCGCCCTTCGAGGGCACGACGAAGTCGATCAAGGCCGCCGACCAGATCCCCGTCAGCCGCCGCAACTTCATCGAGCTGTGCGAGAAGCTCACGGTCGAGGACGAGAAGACCTTCGAGGACCTCTGGCGCACCCTCGGCCTCTCGGTCGACTGGACGCAGACGTACCGCACGATCTCCGACGACACCATCCGCACGAGCCAGCTCGCCTTCCTCCACAACATCGAGCGTGGCGAGGCCTACCAGGACCTCGCCCCCACGCTGTGGGACGTCGACTTCCGCTCGGCCATCGCGCAGGCCGAGCTCGAGGACCGCGACCAGCAGGCCGCTTACCACCGGCTCGCGTTCACGAAGACGGATGGCACGGGTGCCATCCGCATCGAGACGACGCGTCCCGAGCTCCTCGCCGCGTGCGTCGCCCTCGTCGCGCATCCCGACGACGAGCGCTACCGCCCCGTGTTCGGGACGACCGTGACCACGCCCGTCTTCGGCGTCGAGGTCCCCGTGCTCCCGCACCCGCTCGCCCAGCCCGACAAGGGCTCGGGCATCGCGATGATCTGCACCTTCGGCGATGTGACCGACATCATCTGGTGGCGCGAGCTCGACCTCCCCAACCGCACGATCATCGGCAAGGACGGCCGCATCGTCGCCGATGCGCCCGAGGCGATCACCTCGGACTCCGGTCGAGCGGCGTTCGCGGAACTCGCCGGGAAGACCGTGTTCAGCGCCAAGAAGCGGATGGTCGAGCTCCTCGACGAGGCCGGCGCGCTCGAGAACGTGTCGGCGCCGTTCACGCATCCCGTGAAGTTCTTCGAGAAGGGCGACCGCCCGCTCGAGATCGTCTCGACGCGCCAGTGGTACATCCGCAACGGCGCTCGCGACACCGAGCTGCGCGCCAAGCTGCTCGAGCTCGGAGCGCAGATCGACTGGCACCCGGAGTTCATGCGCGTGCGCTACGAGAACTGGGTGAACGGCCTCACCGGCGACTGGCTCGTCTCGCGGCAGCGCTTCTTCGGCGTGCCGATCCCGGTCTGGTACGCGCTCGACGAGAACGGC
The DNA here is from genome assembly GCF_053617895.1 of Microbacterium sp. NPDC055683. NCBI lineage: Bacteria > Bacillati > Actinomycetota > Actinomycetes > Micrococcales > Microbacteriaceae > Microbacterium > Microbacterium sp. NPDC055683. The sequence goes on from NZ_JBSHGQ010000016.1 coordinate 38,173, forward strand.
GAGCGGGACTACTCCCGCGTGCTCGTGCCCGACGCCGCCTCCCTCCCGGTCGACCCGTCGAGCGACGTGCCCCCGGGATACACCGAGGAGCAGCGCGGCGCGGCGAACGGCTTCGAGGCCGAGACGGATGTCTTCGACACGTGGGCGACCTCGTCGCTCACGCCGCAGCTCGCGGGCGGATGGCGACGCGACGCCGAGCTGTGGGACCTCGTCGCGCCGTTCGACGTGCGCCCCCAGGGGCAGGACATCATCCGCACGTGGCTCTTCTCGACGCTGCTCCGCAGCGCCCTCGAGGACGACCGAACGCCGTGGGCGCACGCCGCGATCTCCGGCTTCATCGTCGATCCCGACCGCAAGAAGATGTCGAAGTCGAAGGGCAACGTCGTCACGCCCGCCGACATCCTCGAGAAGCACGGCTCCGACGCGGTGCGGTACTGGGCTGCCTCCAGTCGCCTCGGCACGGACGCCGCGTTCGACCCGCAGAACCCGACGCAGATCAAGATCGGCCGCCGCCTCGCCATCAAGGTGCTGAACGCCGCGAAGTTCGTGCTCGGCTTCGAGGCCCCTGAGGGCGCCGAGGTCACCGAGCCCCTCGACCTGTCCATGCTCGCGACGCTCGACGGCGTGATCGCGCAGGCGACGGCGGCCCTCGACGCCTACGACCATGCGCGCGCACTCGAGGTGTCGGAGGCGTTCTTCTGGACGTTCTGCGACGACTACCTCGAGCTCGTCAAGGAGCGCGCCTACGCGGGCGGCGCCGCCGGCGCATCCGCCGCCGTCGCCCTGCGCTCGGCGCTCTCGACGCTGCTGCGGCTGCTCGCCCCCGTGGTCGTGTTCGCCGCCGAGGAGTCGTGGTCGTGGTTCCAGGAGGGCTCCGTGCACACGGCTGGATGGCCCGAGGCCGCTGGGCTGGAGGGAGACCCGGCGGTGCTCGCCGTCGCGAGCGAGGCGCTCATCGGCGTGCGCCGCGCGAAGACGGAGGCGAAGGCCTCGCAGAAGACCGCCGTCGCGACGGCCGTCATCGCCGCGCCGGCCGACAAGGCCGCCGCGCTCCGGCTCGCGGCCGACGACCTCCGCGCCGTCGGCCGCATCGCCGACCTCGAGATCGCGGATGGCGACGCCCTCGCCGTGACGCGCATCGAGCTCGTCGAGACGCCGGAGGCCTGATGCAGCTCGGAACACGCTGGGCGGCGGGCACGATCCCGCCGCCCCGCGTGCCCGAGGAGCTCCGCACGGCCATCCGCGAGGTCGAGGCGGACCCCGCCGCGACCGGGTCGTGGACGCTCACGTGGCTGGAGGGCCGCCCGATCGTCGAGCTCGACACCGGCTGGGAGCTCTCGCTCGCCGCCGACGGCTCGGTCTCCGTCGAGCGCTTCTGACACGGGCGCGCGATCGCATCGGGCATCCCTCGCCTGGATAGGCTGACGGGATGACCGATGCGACCGCGTTCAACCCCCTGCTCGCTCCGTCCCCGCTCCCGTACGGCATCCCCGACTACGCGGCCATCGAGCCGGGCCACTACCTTCCGGCGTTCACGCAGGCGTTCGCGGAGCATCGTGCCGAGATCGAGGAGATCGCCTCGTCGCCGGACGAGCCGACGTTCGCCAACACCGTCGAGGCCCTCGAACGCGCCGGCGATCTGCTCGACCGCGTCTCCCGCGCCTTCTACACCGTGAACTCCGCCGACGCGACGTCGGCCATCCAGGAGATCGAGGAGACGCTCGCGCCCCTCATGTCCGCGCACGCCGACGCGATCGCACTCGACGGACGGCTGTTCGCTCGCATCACGGCCATCCGCGACCGTCTCGACGAGCTCGACCTGACGCCTGAGCAGCGTCGGCTCGTCGAGCGGCTCCACATCGAGGCCGCGCACGCGGGAGCGGCGCTCGACGACGCCGCGAAGGAGCGCCTCACGGCGCTCAACGCGCGCCTGTCCGTGCTCACGAGCCGCTTCGAGAAGAACCTCCTCGCCGACACCAACGACCTCGCGGTCGTGGTCGACGACGTCGCCGAGCTCGACGGCCTCGGCGCGGGCGAGCTCTCCGCCGCGGCGGACGCCGCCCGCGAGCGCGGACTCGACGGGACGCACGTCGTCACCCTCACCCTGTTCACGGGGCACCCCTACCTCGCGTCGCTCACATCGCGGGATGCCCGTCGCCGGCTGCTCGAGGCATCCCGCAGCCGCGCGCATCGCGGCAACGCGAACGACAACTCCGAGACCGTGCGCGAGATCGTCCGGCTGCGCGCCGAGCGCGCCGAGCTGCTCGGATACGCGTCGCACGCCGCCTATGTGACGAGCGACGAGACGGCGGGAACACCCGAGGCCGTGCAGACGCTCCTGCGCGAGCTGGCCGCCCCCGCCGCGCGCAACGCCCAACGGGAGAAGGCGGCGCTCCAGCGGATCGCCGGCGACGCGTCCGTCGAGGCCCACGACTGGGCGTTCCTCACGGAGAAGGTCCGGCAGGCGGAGTACGACATCGACACGGCGGCGCTGCGCCCGTGGTTCGAAGCGGAGCGGGTGCTGCAGGACGGCGTCTTCCGCGCCGCGCAGGAGCTGTACGGGCTCACCTTCCGCGAGCGGGCGGATCTCCCCGGCTATCACCCCGACGTCCGCACCTTCGAGGTGATCGACGCCGACGACGCACCGCTGGGTCTGTACCTGCTCGATCTGTACACGCGGGACACGAAGCGCGGCGGCGCGTGGATGAACTCCCTCGTCGCGCAGTCCGAGCTGCGCGGCACGCGTCCCGTCGTCGTGAACAACCTCAACGTCGTCAAGCCCGGTGCCGGGCAGCCCACGCTCCTCACGCTCGACAACGTCACGACGCTGTTCCACGAGTTCGGCCACGCCCTGCACGGGCTGTTCGCGCACGTGACCTACCCTCACTTCGCCGGAACCGCGGTCCACCGGGACTTCGTCGAGTTCCCCAGCCAGGTGAACGAGATGTGGATCCTCTGGCCGGAGATCCTCGCCGCCTACGCCGTCCATCACGAGACAGGAGAGCCGCTGCCCGCCGACGTCGTCGAGCGTCTGCGCGCGAGCGAGGCGTTCAACCAGGGGTTCGAGACGAGCGAGTACCTCGCCGCCGCGTGGCTCGACCAGGCCTGGCACTCGCTGTCGTCCGCCGAGGCGGCCGCCGTCACCGACGTCGCGGCGTTCGAGGCCGCCGCCCTCGCCGAGATCGGCCTCGACGAGCCGGCGGTGCCGACGCGCTACTCGTCGACGTACTTCCAGCACGTGTTCGCCGGCGGCTACAGCGCCGGGTACTACTCGTACATCTGGGCCGAGGTGCTCGACGCGGACACCGTCGAGTGGTTCCGCGAGAACGGCGGGCTCATGCGCGCCAACGGCGATCGCTTCCGAAGCCGCCTGCTCGGGGTCGGCGGCGCGAAGGACCCCCTCGAGGCCTACCGCGACTTCCGGGGCCGCGATGCCGACATCGCCCCGCTGCTGGCTCGGCGCGGCCTCGTCGGCTGACCTGAGACGAGAGGCCGGGGCGAGCCCCGGCCTCTCCTCGACTCAGGCGCTCTTCTTGCGCTGGCGCAGGACGACCGTCGGCGCCGCGCCGTCCTCCACGGCGGCCCGCGTGACGACGACCTTCGCGACATCGTCCGTGGAGGGGATCTCGAACATGATCGGCCCGAGCACCTCCTCGAGGATGGCCCTGAGCCCTCGTGCGCCCGTCTTGCGGCCGACGGCGAGGTCGGCGATGGCGCGGAGCGCATCCTCCTCGAAATCGAGGTCGACTCCGTCGAGCTCGAACATCCGCTGGTACTGCTTCACGAGCGCGTTCCGCGGGACGGTGAGGATCTCCATGAGCGCGTCCTGATCGAGCGCGCCGACGGACGCGATGACGGGGAGGCGGCCGATGAACTCGGGGATGAGCCCGAACTTGTGGAGGTCCTCCGGGAGGACCTCCGAGAACAGCCCGCCCTCGTCGCGCTTGTCCTGCAGCGGAGCGCCGAATCCGACCCCGTGACGGCCGACACGCCCGGAGATGATGTCCTCGAGGCCGGCGAACGCGCCCGCGACGATGAACAGCACGTTCGTCGTGTCGATCTGGATGAACTCCTGATGGGGGTGCTTGCGTCCGCCCTGCGGCGGCACGGAGGCGACCGTGCCCTCCAGGATCTTCAGGAGCGCCTGCTGCACTCCCTCGCCCGAGACGTCGCGCGTGATCGAGGGGTTCTCCGCCTTCCGGGCGATCTTGTCGATCTCGTCGATGTAGATGATGCCGGACTCCGCGCGCTTGACGTCGAAGTCGGCGGCCTGGAGGAGCTTGAGGAGGATGTTCTCGACGTCCTCGCCGACGTAGCCCGCCTCCGTCAGCGCCGTCGCGTCGGCGACCGCGAACGGCACGTTGAGGCGCTTCGCGAGCGTCTGCGCCAGGTAGGTCTTTCCGGAGCCGGTCGGTCCGAGCATGAGGATGTTGCTCTTGGCGATCTCGACGTCCTCGGCCTTCTGATCGGCCGGCTTGATCTCGCCGCGGGCGCGCACGCGCTTGTAGTGGTTGTAGACGGCGACGGCGAGGGCGCGCTTGGCGGGCTCCTGCCCGATGACGTACTCCTCGAGGAATCCGAAGATCTCGCGGGGCTTGGGCAGATCGAACTCCGCGACATCGCCGTCCGCGCTCGACTCGGCCATCCGCTCTTCGATGATCTCGTTGCAGAGCTCGACGCACTCGTCGCAGATGTACACGCCGGGACCGGCGATCAGCTGCTGCACCTGCTTCTGGCTCTTGCCGCAGAAGGAGCACTTGAACAGGTCGGCGCTCTCACCGATGCGTGCCATGGGTCGTCTCCTCCTGGATGGAATACCGGGCGGGTCGTGTCCGAGCCTAGTCGAGCCCGCGGACACCGGCCGCGACCGACGCGGCCGGAAAGCGGACGCCCCGGTGCACGCTGTGCATCGGGGCGTCCGCGGGGCGGGTCACTTCGCGAGCGGCGTGCGCTTGCGCGTCGTGAGCACCTGGTCGACGAGGCCGTACGCGACGGCCTCCGATCCGCTGAGGATCTTGTCTCGGTCGATGTCCTTGTGGACCTCCTCGACCGTCTTGTTGGAGTGCTTCGCGAGGGTCTCCTCGAGCCACGTGCGCATGCGGAGGATCTCCGCGGCCTGGATCTCGATGTCCGAGGCCTGGCCGTGCCCCGACTCGCCCACGGCGGGCTGGTGGATGAGCACGCGCGCGTTGGGCAGCGCGAGGCGCTTCCCCGGCGCGCCTGCCGCGAGCAGGACGGCCGCGGCCGACGCCGCCTGACCCAGCACGACGGTCTGGATCTGGGGCGAGATGTACTGCATCGTGTCGTAGATCGCCGTCATGGCGGTGAAGGAGCCGCCGGGCGAGTTGATGTACATGATGATGTCGCGATCGGGGTCCTGGCTCTCGAGCACGAGGAGCTGCGCCATGACGTCGTCGGCCGAGGCGTCGTCCACCTGCACGCCGAGGAAGATCACTCGATCCTCGAACAGCTTGTTGTACGGGTCCTGGCGCTTGTAGCCGTAGGCCGTGCGCTCCTCGAACTGCGGGAGGATGTAGCGGCTCGACGGGACCTGGAAGCCCTGCGGCGTGCCGGCGATGTACGGGGTGTTCATCTGCTCTGTCGTCCTTGTCTCTCGCCTCAGTTCGCGTCGCGGTCGGTGCCGCCCGCGCCCGCCACGTCGGCCGCGTGCTCGCGGATGAAGTCGACGAAGCCGTACTCGAGGGCCTCCTCGGCCGTGAACCAGCGGTCCCGGTCGCCGTCCTCGTTGATCTGCTCCACGCTCTTGCCCGTCTGCGCAGCCGTGATCTCGGCGAGGCGGTTCTTCATCGACACGATGAGCTCGGCCTGCGTCTGGATGTCGCTCGCGGTTCCTCCGAAGCCTCCGTGCGGCTGGTGGAGGAGGACGCGCGCGTTGGGCGTGATGTAGCGCTTGCCCTTGGTGCCGCTCGTGAGCAGAAGCTGGCCCATCGAGGCCGCCATGCCGATGCCGACCGTCACGATGTCGTTCGGGACGAACTGCATGGTGTCGTAGATCGCCATGCCGGCCGTGATCGAGCCGCCGGGCGAGTTGATGTAGAGGTAGATGTCCTTCTCGGAGTCCTCCGCGGCGAGAAGGAGGATCTTGGCGCAGATCTCGTTCGCGTTCTCGTCGCGCACCTCCGAGCCCAGCCAGATGATGCGGTCCTTGAGAAGCCTGTCGAAGGCACTCTGTGCCAGCAGCGGTTCGGCCATGAAATCACTCCGTTTCGGTGATGCGTCGAGATCGACCCTACCGGCGCGATTTCGGCGTCCCGGCCGTGTTCGCCCTGGGCATAGCACCCGTCTCCTCCCCCTTCCGCCGGGCGGTCGCGGGGCGTTAGCGTGGGGCCATCAGAGCGGATCCCGCAGGCGGCTCCGCCCGAGCGCCGTCCGGGAGCGCGGACGGAGGCGGCATGCTCACCTGGCCCGGACGGCCGTATCCGCTCGGCGCGTCGTTCGACGGCGACGGCACGAACTTCGCGCTGTTCAGCGAGGTCGCCGAGCGCGTCGAGTTGTGCCTCGTCGACGACCGGGGCGGCGAGACCCGCGTCGAGCTGCGCGAGGTCGACGCCTACGTCTGGCACGCCTACCTTCCCGGGGTCGTGCCGGGTCAGCGATACGGGTACCGCGTGCACGGCCCTCACGATCCGTCGCGAGGGCTCCGGTGCAATCCGGCGAAGCTCCTCGTGGATCCCTACGCGAAGGCGCTCTCGGGCGCCATGGACGGGCATCCTTCGCTGTACGACTACGAGTTCGACCGCCCGGATCGCCGCAACCTCGACGACTCGGCCGGGCACACGCTCCTCTCGGTCGTCGTGAACCCCTACTTCGACTGGCGCGACGACAGGCCGCCGGCCGTCCCGTACGAGCGCACCTTCATCTACGAAGCGCATGTGAAGGGCCTCACCCGGCTCCACCCCGAGGTGCCCGACGAGCAGCGCGGCACCTACGCCGCCCTCGCGCACCCGGCGATCGTCGCGCACCTGCTGCGGCTCGGGGTGACGGCCGTCGAGCTCATGCCCGTGCACCAGTTCGTCCACGACGACCTCCTGCTCCAGCGGGGGCTCCGCAACTACTGGGGGTACAACACGATCGGGTTCTTCGCGCCGCACGCGGAGTACTCGTCATCGGGCGACCGCGGCGGGCAGGTGCAGGAGTTCAAGGGGATGGTCCGCGCGCTGCACGCGGCCGGCATCGAGGTCATCCTCGACGTCGTCTACAACCACACCGCCGAGGGCAACCACCTCGGGCCCACGATCTCGTTCAAGGGCATCGACAACGCCGCGTACTACCGCCTCGTCGACGGGACGCCGCAGTACTACATGGACTACACCGGGACGGGGAACAGCCTCAACGTGCGCAACCCGCATGCGCTCCAGCTGCTCATGGACTCGCTGCGCTACTGGGTGACCGAGATGCACGTGGACGGCTTCCGCTTCGACCTCGCCTCGACGCTCGCGCGCGAGTTCTACGACGTCGACCGGCTGTCGAGCTTCTTCGAGCTCGTCCAGCAGGACCCCGTGGTCTCGCAGGTGAAGCTCATCGCCGAGCCGTGGGATGTCGGGCCGGGCGGCTACCAGGTCGGGAACTTCCCGCCGCAGTGGACGGAGTGGAACGGCACGTACCGCGACACCGTGCGCGACTTCTGGCGCGGCGAACCCGCGACGCTCGGCGAGTTCGCCTCGCGGATCACGGGCTCCGCAGACCTGTACGAGACGTCGGCGCGGCGCCCCGTCGCCTCCATCAACTTCGTCACGGCGCACGACGGCTTCACGCTCTCCGACCTCGTCTCCTACGACGCGAAGCACAACGACGCCAACGGCGAGGGCGGCCGCGACGGCGAGTCTCACAACCGCTCGTCCAACCACGGCGCGGAGGGGCCGACCGCCGACCCTCGCGTGCTCGAGGTGCGGGCTCGCCAGCAGCGCAACCTGCTCGCGACGCTCCTCCTCTCCCAGGGGGTGCCCATGCTCCTGCACGGCGACGAGCTCGGCCGCACGCAGGAGGGCAACAACAACGCCTACGCGCACGACTCCCCGCTCACCTGGGTGCACTGGGAAGCCGCCGACGAGCCGCTCATCGCCTTCACCGCCGCGGTCTCGGAGCTACGTCGACGCCATCCGGTCTTCCGTCGCGTGCAGTTCTTCGACGGACGCCCCGTCCCCCGCGCGAAGGGCGACCCGCTCCCCGACGTCGCATGGCTCACACCGGACGGCGCGCCGATGTCGGCGGACGACTGGGAGACGGCCTACGCCCGCTCCATCGGCATGTTCCTGAACGGACAGGGCATCGCCGGCCGCGACGCCCGCGGTGGCCGCATCGTCGACGCGCACTTCCTCATCTGCTTCAACGCCGACGCAGAGCCGGTCGCGTTCACGCTCCCACCGGACGAGTACGCGGCACGGTGGGAGATCGTGCTCGACACGGCGGCACTGCCCGCGACCGTGCCGCTCGCGGCCGGTGCGCGCATGGATGTGCCCGGTCGCTCGATGCGCGTGCTGCGGGAGGTCGGCCCGCCCGACGTCGCCGTCGATCCGTCGCCCGCGGCCTCGGTCCGTCACCAGCTCGCGCGGATGGCCGCCCCCGGAGCCCGCGCATCGAACGCTCCCCGAACGCGGAGGTCTCCGGAGACGCCGGAGGGGGCGGGTGCCACGACGGCACCCGCCCCCTCCGGGACGCTCTAGCTGATCACTCCGCGTCGGCGGCGGGCTCCGCCTTCTTGCGCGACGCGCGCTTCTTCGGCTTCTCCTCGACGGGAGCCTCCTCGACGGGAGCCTCCTCGACGGGAGCCTCCTCAGCGGCGACCTCGTCGACCTCGTCCGCCTCGGGCTCGTCGTCGACGGCGGCGAAGTCGCTCACGTCGACCGGGTTGCCGGCGGTGTCGACGACCGTCGCCTTGCCCAGGACGATCGCGATCGCCTTGTTGCGTGCGACGTCTCCCATGAGCGAGGGCAGCTGGTTGCCCTGCTGCAGCGCCTGGATGAAGTCCTGCGGGGACATGCCGTACTGGCCGGACGCCTGGATGAGGTACTGCGTGAACTCGTCCTGCGAGACCTGGACCTCGAGCTGCTCGGCGATCGCGTCGAAGAGGATCTGCGTGCGGAACTGCTTCTCGCTCGCCTCGGTCACCTCGGCGCGGTGCTCGTCGTCCTCGAGCCGGTTCTCCTGCTCGAGGTGGCGGTGCACCTCGTCCTCGATGAGGCTCGCGGGCACGGGGATCTCCACGGCCTCGATGAGCTGCTCGACGAGCTTGTCGCGCGCCGCGGAGCCCTGCGAGAACGCGCCGCGCGTGGCCGCCGTCTCCTTGAGCGAGTCGCGCAGCTCGGCGATCGTGTCGAACTCGCTCGCCATCTGCGCGAAGTCGTCGTCGGCCTCCGGCAGCTCGCGCTCCTTGACGGCCTTCACGACGACCGAGACCTCGGCCTCCTCGCCGGCGTGCTCGCCGCCGACGAGCGTGGAGCGGAACGTCGTGTCCTCGCCCGCCGTGAGCGACTCGACGGCCTCGTCGATGCCCTCGAGCAGCTCGCCGGAGCCGACCTCGTACGACACGCCCTCTGCGCGGTCGATCTCGGCGTCGTCGATCTTCGCCACCAGATCCAGCTCGACGAAGTCGCCCTTCGCAGCGGGGCGCTCGACGGGCACGAGGGTGCCGAAGCGGGCGCGCAGCGTGTCGAGCTCCTCGTCGATCTTCGCGTCGTCGATCTCGACGGCGTCGACCGTGACGGTCAGGCCATCGAACGACGGGATCTCGAACTCGGGGCGCACGTCGACCTCGACGTCGACCACGAGGTCGCCGGAGAAGTCCTTGTCGCTGGGCCACTCCACGATGTCCGCCTGCGGGCGGCCGAGGATCTTCACGTCGTTCTCGGCGACGGCGGCGCGGAAGAAGGTGTCGAGGCCCTCGTTGACGGCGTGCTCGATGACGGCGCCGCGGCCGACGCGCTGGTCGATGATCGGAGCGGGAACCTTGCCCTTGCGGAAGCCCGGCACCTGGACGTCGCGGGCGATGTGCTCGTACGCGTGCTCGATGCTCGGCTTGAGGTCCTCGGGGCTGACCGTGATGTGCAGCTTGACCCGCGTCGGGCTCAGCTTCTCGACGGTGCTGTTCACCATGCTGGTTCGTTTCTCCTTGTGACGGCCCCGCGCCGATGACCGGCGCGGGCTGAGGTCGATGGGCCGTTGGTCGGGGCGACAGGATTTGAACCTGCGGCCTCCCGCTCCCAAAGCGGGCGCTCTACCAAGCTGAGCTACGCCCCGCGGACATCCCCGTCGTGGGGACGCGAAACGGCCTCGGAAAGTCTAGCCGACGATGACCGGCCCGCTCACCAGGAGGGAGGACGTGGAGGGGATGACGAGAATCGAACTCGCGTGACCAGTTTGGAAGACTGGGGCTCTACCATTGAGCTACATCCCCGCTGCTGCGCGCGGCAGCGAAGAACACTCTATCCCACCTGCGGGCATGGTCTTCGCACCGCGCGGGGGCACATCGCCTCCTGAGGTACCTCAGATCCGCGCCGGCCCGCGGATCGACGCGGGAATACGGCGTCCTCCCGATGTGCCGCGACCACCGCGCGGAGGAACGTGGAAGCATGTTCGCCGATCCGCTCGCCGCCCTCACCGTCCACCGCTCCGACGTCGCAGAAGCCGAGCGCCGCGCCGCCCTGCTGCGCGCGGCGGCCGAGCGCACCCCGGGCGCGTCGCCCCCTCGCGAGCGCACGGCGCGCCGCAGCGAGCGCCGCACAGCGCGCCGGGTCGCGCCGCCCACGGCCGCCGGCGCCGCGTGAGGGGGCGGACGACTGTCGGCGCGGCGTGTGATGATGACGCGGTGACGATCACGACGAGCCGCCGGACGGTCGGACGCGAGGCCGAACGCGCCCAGCTCGATGTGCTCTTCCGCGAGGTCGCAGCGGGAGGCACCCGCGTCGTGCTGCTCTCCGGCGAGGCCGGCATCGGCAAGTCCCGCCTCGTCGCCGACCTCGTCGACGACGTCGGCGACGAGGCGTTCACCGCCGTCGGCAACTGCATCGCGCTGGGTTCGTCGGGAGAGGCGTTCACGCCGTTCGCCGGTGCCCTGCGCGCACTCGTGTCGGCACTCGGCGTCGACCGTGCACGGGAGCTCGCCGGCCCGGCGGCGCCGGCCCTCGCACGCCTGGCGCCGGCTCTCGCTGACGGCACCGCGCCATCCGGTCAGCAGCCGCACGAGGCCCTCGCCCAGTTCCTGGAGGCCGCGAGCGCCGATCGGCCCGTCGTGCTCGTGCTCGAGGACGTGCACTGGATCGACACGGCGAGCCTCGGCATCCTCGCCTACCTGTCCCGCGTCGCTCTCGACGCGCGCCTGCTGCTCGTCGCGACCTACCGCCCGGAGGACGTCGGCCGGCTCCATCCCGCCCGCGAGGTGCTCGGGGAGCTCGCGCGCGACCGGTCGACGACGCGCATCGAACCGTCCAGACTCGACCGCGACGGCGTCCGCGCCCTCGTGGGAGAGCTGACGGGCGAGCTCCGCGCGGGCCCTGCGCTCGACCTCCTCGACGAGCGGAGCGACGGCGTTCCCTTCTATCTCGAGGAGCTCGTCGCCGTCGACGGGTGCGCGACCGAGCCCGTGCTGCCCGGGGGTCTGCGCAGCGTGCTCCTCGCGCGCTACGAGCGTCTGTCGGATGGCGCACGTGCGCTCGCGCGCGCCCTCTCCGTCGGCGGGATCTGCGTCGCGCACGACCTCCTCGAGCGGGTCGACGGGCTCGACGCCGGAACGCGCGACGCCGCGATCCGGGAGGCGCTCGACGTCGGACTGCTCGAGCTCTTCGACGGGGGCTACGCGTTCCGGCACGCCCTCGTGCAGGAGGCCGTGCTCGACGACGCCCTTCCCGGCGAGCGGGAGCGCCTCCACGAGCGCTACGCCGACGCACTCGAGGAGGACGCCTCACGCGGCGCGGCGGTCGCCGCGGCGATCGCCCACCACCGCACGTCGGCCCGCGACACCCCGCGCGCGTTCCCCGCCGCCATCCGCGCCATGCGGGAGGCGAGGGCCGGCGTGGCGTACGCGGCCGCGGCGCGCCACGCCGAGAACGCGCTGACGATGTGGGATCTCGTCGCCGACCCCGAATCGGTGGCGGGCATGACACGACCCCAGCTCATGGGCCGCGCGGCGACCTACCTCCGCAACGCCGGGGAGACCGAGCGCTCTCTCGCGCTGCTGCGCGCGGCCATCGCCCTCGCACCCGACGTCGGCATCGACCGCGTCCTGCTCACGCAGAACGTGGCGAAGGCGCTGGCGAACCTCGCGCGGCCCGGCTCCATCGAGGCGTACCGCGAGGCGCTCGAGGTCCTCGACCGGGTCGAGGGCGATCACGACGCGCTGCGCGCCGATCTGCTCATCTCTCTCGCCGGGAGGCTCATGCTCGTCGGGAGCCGTGAGGACTCCCTGCGCCTGGCCTCGGAGGGAGCGGCCATCGCGGAGCGCATCGGATCCGACCGGCTGCAGTCGAACGGCGTCAACATCGCCGGTGTCTGCCTCGCCCACGGCGGCGATCTCGCCGCGGGGCGTGCGCAGCTCGCGAGGGCCAGGGCCCTCGCCGGAGACGACCCCTCGGCGCGTCTGCGGTACTGGGTGAACGCCTCCGACCTCGCACAGCGGGCGGGCGAGCCCGAGGAGGCGATCGAGCTCGCCCGCGAGGGGATGGAGGAGGCGAGACGCCACGGACTCGCACGCACCTCCGGGACCATCCTCGCCTCGAACCTCGCGGACCCGCTCGCCTCGCTCGGACGATGGAGCGAGGTGGACACGGTCGTCGAGCGTGCCCTCGCCGCCGCACCGCCATCCGTCAACGTGACGTACCTCGTGGTGGTGCGCGCGTGGTCGCTGCTGTGGCGTGACGATGCCGAGGGCGCGGCGGCCCTCCTCGACGCGCACCGCGCCGTGCTGCGGTCGACATCGGACAACGAGGTGCAGGCGCGGCTCACGGTGGCGCGCGTCGACATGGAGGTCGCGCTCTCGACGAGCGACGCCGACGGCGCGTGGCGGGCGACAGGGCCCGTGCGCGACATCCCCGAGGAGAGGCTGGCGCTGAGCCCGGCCTACGCGCTGCCGGTGGCGTGGTCGCTCGCCCGCGCGGCGCGGCTCCGTCCCGACGCCGACTGGGCCGCCGATGCGACGCAGCGCGCGCGGGCGATCGTCGCGCGGTTCCCGGAGTGGCCGACGAAGGCAGAGTGGGCCGCGCTCGTGGATGCCGAGCTCGACGGCGGCGTCGCGGCGTGGGAGACCGCCGTCGCCTGCGTGCGCTCGCCGCGCACCCCCGTCGTCCTCCTCCCCTACGCGCTCGTCGCCCTGGCGGATGCGCGGATCGCGACCGGCGACAGGGCGGGTGCGCGCACGGCGGCCGAGGAGGCGACGGCGGTGGCGGGCGAGCGGGGTGTGGCGCTCGTCGAGCGCGCCGCGCGCGAGCTGCTCGCTCAGGCGGGGCTCACGGGCGCACGCCGTCGCCGCACGGCCATCCTCACAGAGCGCGAGCGGCAGGTGCTGGAGCTCGTCGCGGAGGGGCTGAGCAACGGCCAGATCGCGGAGCGGCTGTTCATCAGCACGAAGACGGCCTCCGTGCACGTGTCGGCCATCCTGCGCAAGCTCGGTGCCGCCACGCGCACGGAGGCGGCACGTCACGCCGCGCACCTGCTCAGCTGAGCGACGCCTCGTGCCGCGCGGCGTACGCGAGGTAGTTCGCGGCGTTCCGGCGGAGACCGGCCGCCTCCTCGGCCGTGAGCGGGCGCCGGACGGCGGCCGGCACTCCGGCGACGAGGCTTCGCGGGGGCACGACCGTCCCCTCGAGCACCACCGCACCGCCGGCGATGAGCGACTCCTCGCCGATGACCGCTCCCTGCAGGACGACGGCGCCCATTCCGACGAGGGTGCCGTCGCCGATGCGGCAGCCGTGCACGACGGCGTTGTGGCCGACGGAGACGTCCTCCCCGAGGACGGTGTCGTGTCCGCCGCCGACGTGCACGGACACGTTGTCCTGCAGGTTGCTGCGCGCGCCGATCCGGATGGCGCCCGTGTCGCCGCGCAGCACGGCGTTGTACCAGACGCTCGCGCCCTCTTCGAGGACGACGTCCCCGATCACGCGGGCCCCGTCGGCGACGAGCACGTCGGGGGCGAGACGCGGGGCGTCGGCGCCGAGGGCTCGCACGGTGGCATGGGGGGAGACGCTCATGGGATCGACTGTATCCGAGTTCGGCAAGCCTTACTTTCCCCAGTTCACCGGCGATTTAGCCTTGCCTCGGCTTGCTTGCGGAATACCGTGACGCGAGTACCGTTGAGGTCGTAGGGAGCGCGGGATGCGCTCCCCGAGACGAAGGAGAACCCCATGAGCGACGCACAGACCATCGCAGCCACCGCCTCCGACCCGACGGTCGCCGCCGGCACCTCCCAGTTCCTCTCCCCCGTCGTGCTGGGCCTGCAGGCCCTCGGCGTCAACGGCAAGCAGGCGCACTGGCACGTGCGCGGCGCCAACTTCATCGGCGTGCACGAGTTCCTCGACACGCTGGTCGACCACGCACAGGAGTGGGCCGACCTCGCCGCGGAGCGCATCGTCGCCCTCGGGCTCCCCATCGATGCGCGTCTGTCCGCCGTCGCGACGAAGGTCGCATCGACCGGCGCACCGGCAGGCTTCGCGCAGTCGGATGCCGTCATCCGCGGCATCGTGTCGGACATCGACGTGGTGCTCGCCGATCTGCAGGCCGCCATCGACGGTCTCGACGAGGTCGACCTGACGAGCCAGGACGTCGCCATCGAGATCAAGGCCGGCCTCGAGAAGGACCGCTGGTTCCTCGTCGCGCACATCGCGGCGTAATCCCCCGTCTCCTCGTCAGAAGGCCCCGGTTCCGACCGGGGCCTTCGGCGTGTGCGGGGTTGATGCACGCGGTCAGTCCAGGTGCGTGAGCTCTCCGCCGAGCAGGGTCGCGTGGACGGGCATCCCCCTCAGCTGCTCACGGGTCGCGCTGAGCGGATCGTGCGCGACGAGCACGAGATCGGCGGGCTCGCCGGGGAGCACCCGCGCGCCGTCGAGCGATCCGCCGTCGGTCGACGCCGCGAGCGCGGTCCGCGCGGCGATCGCCTGCTCCGGGCGCCACGCGCCCTCCTCGTCCCGCGCGCGGAACACGGCGGCGGCCATCTGCACCCACGGGTCGAGCGGCGACACGGGCGCGTCGGAGCCGAGGAGGATGGCGGCTCCCGCCTCCTCGAGCTCGCGCAGCGGATACGCGACGGCGGTCTGCGCGTCCCACTCCGTCGCCACGAGGTCGCGGTCGTCGAGCGCGTGCTCGGGCTGCACGCTCGCGGTCACGTCCAGCCGGGCGAACCGGGGCAGGTCGGTGCGCGCGACGAGCTGCGCGTGCTCGATGCGGCCGGGCACGTCGGCCGCGGCGAACGCGTCGAGCGCCATCCGGTTCGCGACGTCGCCGATGGCGTGGATGGTCGTGGCGATGCCCGCGCCCGCCGCACGGACGACGAGGTCGACGAGGTCGGCCACGGAGAACCCCGCCTCCCCCGTCCCTCCCGAGCGGTACGGCGCGCTCGTCGCCGCCGTGCGCGTGCCGAGCGATCCGTCGCCGACGATCTTCAGCATCCCGAACGCGATGCGTTCGCTGCCGTCCAGTGCGTCGCCCGTCGCGAGCTCCTCCGCGATGACGCGGTGGAGGTCGGCGGGACGGGCGTCGAACCTCACCCGCACGGGATCAACGCCGCGCGCCAGCCGATGGCGCCAGCGATCGGCGTTCCACGCGAACTCCAGGTCCTGCACCCCGACGATCCCGCGCGCCGCGGCGTCCGCGAGCGCGCGGTCCATGGCGGCGTCCTCGTCATCGGCCGGCACAGCGTTCAGGACGCCCGAGATCGCGAACGCGGCGCCCTCGCGCACGAGACCGGATGGCACGGGTGCGACGCCCTCGCGGGCGAACGCCGCCGAGTTCATCCAGATGCTGTGCAGGTCGGCGTTGACGACGTAGGTCGGCACGGATCCCGCGACCTCGTCGAGAAGCGCGAGCGACGTGCCGTCCGGCCACAGGCCGTCGCGCATGTCGACCGCGATCCGTCGGCCGTCGGAGCGCGGGGGCGCGTCGAGCGCGCGCTTCGCCGCGTCGCGCGCGTCCCGCGCGGCGCCGACCGAGTGCCGCGTGCGCGAAAGCGCCCACTGCAGCGTGTGGACGTGATGGTCCCAGAGCCCCGGCACGAGCCATCCGCCCGCGCCGTCGAGCACGACCCCCCGGTGGCGCAGCGCGCCGGCGGGCGCGATGTCGGCGATGCGCCCGCCCTCGAGCCACACGTCGTACACGCCGTCGTGGTCGACATCGGGATGGGCGAGGAGCTCGCGCCCCTCTCCCCCGATCCGCACGCCCGCGACGACGTCGACGCGGTCTCCGCGCCTCACCGGGCGGACTCCGCACGCGCGGCGGCACGCGCGGCGCGCTCGCGACGCATCTCGGCCGCCAGCTCGGCGTTCGCATACGGTCCGTCGCCGTCGAGCTCCGCGATGATCGTCTCCACGACGTCGTCGCCGCGGTTCTGGCTGAGCTTGCGCTTCGCCACGACGCGCGTGGGGGTGAGGCGGAAGCCCGTCGTGCCGCGTTCGAGCCGTTCCACGAATGCCGCGTCGTTCGGCCGCTCCCACATGAGACGCGGGTCGGGCGCCGCCGATTCGAAGCGCGCCACGAGCCGGTCGAGAACGGCGAGGTTCTCCTCCTGCGTGAGGATCTCCGGCACCCCGGACAGGTGCACCGAGACGTAGTTCCACGTGGGGACGGCGGGGGCGTCGCCGTACCAGCGAGGCGTGATGTAGCCGTGGGGTCCCTGCAGCACGACGAGCAGCTCCCTCCCGCCGAGGTCGTGCACGAGGTCGTCCGGGCGGCCGACGTGGCCCACGACCGTGAGGTCGTCACGGCCCTCGTCGAGGAGGACGACGTAGTGCGAGGCGACGAGCCCGTCGTCGGCCGCGCTCACGATCGTCGCCCACGGATGGCGGTCGACCACGCGTCGCAGCTCGGACAGGTCGGTCATCGCGAAGCTCGGGTTCTGCCGCATCCTCCGATGCTACGCGCGCCGGTCGCCGGGCCCCCTCGTCAGCGCTGGCAGACGGGGCACCAGTAGAGCTTCCGCGCCTGCATCTCCTCGAGCAGGATCTCCGTGCCGCAGACGCGGCAGGGGAGCCCCGCCCGGTGGTAGACCCAGTGCCGGTCGTCGCGGCTCGCCATCGCGCGACGCCACGCGTCGCCGTCGAGCCCGTCCATCGTCATCATCTGACCGGTCTCGACGCCGATGCGGAGGAGCCCGACCCAGTCGCGCCACAGGCCGCGCACGATCTCCTCGGGGATGTCCCGCCCCGGTGTGTGCGGGTCGAGGTTCGCGCGGAACAGCATCTCGGCGCGGTAGACGTTGCCGATCCCGCTCACGACGGCCTGGTCCATGAGCAGCTGCCCGATCGCGACGTTCCGTCGGCGCACGGCGCGGGTGAACCGCTCCTCACCCTCGTCGACGTCGCCGACGAGCGGATCGGGGCCCAGCTTCGCGATCACCCGCGCGACCTCGTCCGGCGTCTGCACGACGCATGCGGTCGGACCACGCAGGTCCGCACAGGTGGACTCCGTCAGCAGCCGCACGCGAACCTGGCCGACGACGGGCGGCGGCCACTCGGCATCCTCCGCCTCGAGGCCGTCCGCCTCGTCGAGTCCCTTCGTCTGCTCCGACATGCGCACGTGCACACGCGCCCGACGGGGCGCGCCGATCGACGCGAGCGAGTTCTCGCCCGCCTCGTCGAACACCGCCTCGCCCTGCAGGTCGGTGCCCCGCTTGTTCGTCTGGCCCATCCGACCGTTCGCCGACGCGATCGTGGGGTCGACGAGGATCTCGCCCGCGAAGTCCCATGCGCCGTACAGGCCGAGGTGCACCCTGAGCCAGAGATCGCCGTCGAACTCGAGGAACATCTGCTTGCCGACCGCCTGCGCGGCCGTGGCGGTGCGTCCGTCGAGCACGGCCGCCCCGTCGGCGAACCGCCCCTGCGGGCTCGATGCGCTCACCGCGCGGCCGACGAAGTTGCGGTCGAACTGCCGCGCGATGCGATGGACGGAATGACCCTCGGGCATCCGGTCAGGACACCGTGCGCGGGCCCGGGCCGTCGACGAGCTCGCCCGTCCGCTCGTACGCGCCCACCTGGGCGATGCGCCGGACGTGGCGCTCGTCGTGCGAGAACGGCGTGGCGATGAAGCGGTCGATGAGGGCCGTCACCTCGTCGAAGGCGTGCTGTCGGGCGCCGATGGCGATGACGTTGGCGTCGTTGTGCTCGCGCGCGAGCTCCGCCGTCGACAGGTTCCAGACGAGGGCGGCACGGATGCCCTCGACCTTGTTCGCGGCGATCTGCTCGCCGTTGCCCGACCCGCCGAACACGATGCCGAGCGCCTCCACGCCCGCGCGCTGGTCGACGACGACCGCCTGCGCGGCGCGGATGCAGAACGCCGGGTAGTCGTCGACGGGGTCGTACGACTCGGGGCCGTGGTCGACGACCTCGTGCCCCTGGGCGACGAGGTGCTGCTGGAGCTGGGTGGAGAACTCGAGACCCGCGTGATCGGTCGCGATGTGGATGCGCATGACGACGATTCTCCCCTATCGACGCGGGCGCGCCGTCACGGCGCGACGCCCGCGGCCGCAGGCAGGAAGCCGAGCCGCGCGTTCTCGCAGTCACCCGGCCGCGCGATGTCGTACCACGGCCCGAGGTCGGTGACGTGCGGGCGGCGGGCTGCCGGGGTGCCCTCCAGCCGTTCCACCACGAGGTCGACGAGCCCTGCGACGAACGCGGGGTGCACACCGGGCGTCTGCGTGCGGACGGACCGGATGCCCGCGGCGGCTGCGCTCTCGGTCGCCTCGTTGTCGAGGTCCCAGAGAACCTCCATGTGGTCGCTCACGAAGCCCAGCGGCACGATCGCGATCGCCTCGACGCCGCGCTCGGGCAGCTCCGCGATGACGTCGTTGACGTCGGGCTCGAGCCACGGCTGCGAAGCGGGGCCCGACCGAGACTGGAAGACGAGTTCCCACGCGACCCCGGCCGCCTCCGGCACCTCCTGGGAGAGACGCGCCATGATGTGGGCCGCCACGGCACGGTGCTGCGCGGCGTAGGCGCCGCCCTCCGGCCAGTCGATGTCGCGCGGCCCGGAGCGGTCGGCGTCCGCCGTCGGGATCGAGTGCGTCGAGAACAGCACCGTCACCGCCGTCGGGGCGACGCCGTCCGCCAGGTACCCGACGACGGCGTCGCGGACGCCCTCGTAGAACGGCTCGACGAAGCCCGGATGATCGAAGAACAGCCGGACCTTGTCGATCGTGACGGGAGCGTCGCCCTCTCCGAGTCCCGTCTCCGTCAGCACGCGCGCGTAGTCCTCGCGGTACTGGCGGTCGCTCGAGTAGGAGCTGTACGCGCTCGTCGCGAGAGCGAGGAGCGTGCGGTGGCCGTCGGCGTGCGCCTGCCGCACGGCGTCGTCGAGCATCGGGGTCCAGTTGCGGTTGCCCCAGTACACCGGCAGGTCGATGCCGCGGCGGTCGAGCTCGGCGCGGAGGGCGGCGAGGAGTGCGCGGTTCTGCGCGTTGATGGGACTCACCCCGTCGAAGTGGCGGTAGTGGACGGCCACCTCCTCGAGACGCTCGTCGGGGATGCCGCGGCCGTGCACGACGTTGCGCAGGAACGGGATGACGTCGTCCTGCCCCTCGGGACCGCCGAAGCTCGACAGGATGAGCGCGTCGTAGGAGACGGGCGTCTCGACGAACGGGCCTCCCGACGCCGCCGCCTCCGACGCGAAGGGGACCCTGATCTGCGTGGAGGCGTCGTTCGTGCTCACCGGTCCATCTTCGCACCCGTGTAGAAATGGCGGCGTTCAGGCGGCGTTCAGGCGCACGTCGCCGCGCCGATGTGCGCGATTCCCGGGAGGGCGCCGACGCGAGCACGTAGGCTGTTCGGGTTGCCGCAGGCGTCACCGCGCCCGGAGATCTCGGTCCCCTACCCCATGGGAGTGAAACCACGTGCCTGGAGAGAACCTCACCCGCGTCGAGGCGCAGGAGCGTCGCGCGATCGTCGACACGCGAAGCTACGACGTCGCGCTCGACCTCACGAAGGGCCCGGAGGTGTTCGGATCGCGCAGCGTGGTGCGGTTCGCCGCCACTGCGGGCGCCTCGACGTTCATCGACCTCATCGCGCGCGACGTGCGCGAGATCACGCTCAACGGACGCGAGATCGACCCTGCGGCCGCCTTCGGCGACGCCCGCATCCTCCTCGACGGACTCGAGGCGGAGAACGAGCTGGTCGTGGACGCCGACTGCCTCTACACGAACACGGGCGAGGGCCTCCACCGGTTCGTCGACCCCGTCGACGGCGAGGTCTACCTCTACACGCAGTTCGAGGTCCCCGACTCGCGCCGCGTGTTCGCGGTCTTCGAGCAGCCCGACCTCAAGGCGACGTTCCAGTTCACCGTGACCGCGCCCGCCGCGTGGAAGGTCGTCTCGAACCAGCCCACGCCGGAGCCCATCGCCCACGACGACGGCGCCACGGCGACGTGGGGCTTCGAGCCGACGCCTCGCATCTCCTCCTACATCACGGCACTCGTCGCGGGTCCGTACGAGGAGGTCCGCTCCGAGCTCACCTCGGCGTCGGGCCGTGTCATCCCCCTCGGCGTCTTCGCCCGCCGGAGCCTGTGGGAGCACATGGACGCGGACTACGTCTTCGAGAAGACGCGGCAGGGCTTCGCGTACTACGAGGAGAAGTTCGGCTACCCGTACCCGTTCGCGAAGTACGACCAGCTCTTCGTCCCGGAGTTCAACGCCGGCGCGATGGAGAACGCGGGCGCCGTGACCTTCACGGAGACGTACGTCTTCCGCAGCAAGGTGACCGACGCCGTCAAGGAGCGCCGCGTCGTCACGATCCTGCACGAGCTCGCGCACATGTGGTTCGGCGACCTCGTCACGATGACGTGGTGGAACGACCTCTGGCTCAACGAGTCGTTCGCGGAGTGGGCGTCGACGATCGCGACGGCCGAGGCCACGGAGTGGACCGAGGCGTGGACGACGTTCAACGCCATGGAGAAGACCTGGGCGTACCGCCAGGACCAGCTCCCCTCGACGCACCCGATCGTCGCGGAGATCAACGACCTCGAGGACGTCCAGGTCAACTTCGACGGCATCACGTACGCCAAGGGCGGCTCGGTGCTCAAGCAGCTCGCCGCCTGGGTCGGCATCGACGCCTTCTTCCAGGGCGTCGGAGCGTACTTCCAGAAGCACGCCTTCTCGAACACGACGCTCGCCGACCTCCTCGTCGAGCTCGAGAAGACGAGCGGCCGCGACCTGTCGGGCTGGTCGCGCAAGTGGCTCGAGACCGCGGGGGTGAACACGCTCTCCCCCGTCGTCGACGACGACCACGACGGCCGCATCACGCGATTCGCCATCACGCAGACGGCGCCCGCGGACTACCCGACCATCCGCCCGCACCGCCTCGGCATCGGCTTCTACGACCTGCAGGGCGGATCGCTCACGCGCACGCACGCGATCGAGATCGACGTCGACGGCGACCTCACCGAGGTGCCGCAGCTCAAGGGCCTGCGCCGGCCGGCGCTCGTGCTCCTGAACGACGGCGACCTCGCGTACGCGAAGATCCGCCTCGACGACCGCAGCCTCGCGACGGCGATCGACCACCTCGCCGACATCGCCGACCCGCTCGCGCGCTCGCTCGTGTGGGGCGCCGCGTGGGACCAGACGCGCGACGCCGAGACCGCGGCCGGCGACTACGTCGACCTCGTGCTGCGCAACATCGGCCGGGAGACCGAGTCGACGACCGTGCGCACGACGCTCGCGCAGCTGCAGCTCGCAGCGAACAGCTATGTCGCGCCGGATGCGCGCGACGCGACGCGCGCGAAGGTCGCCGACGGGCTGTGGCAGCTGCTGCACGACGCCGCCCCGGGGAGCGACATCCAGCTCCAGCTCACGACGGCCTTCGCCTCCGCCGCATCGCGGCCCGAGCACTGGGAGCGCGTCCGCGCGCTGCGCGCGGGCGAGCTCTCGCTCGACGGCCTCGTCGTCGACACCGACCTGTCCTGGCAGCTGCTCGTCTCCCTCGCCGCCGGCGGGGTCGTCGACGCCGCGGCGATCGACGAGGCCCTCGCGGCCGACAACACCGCCAAGGGCGCCGACTTCGCGGCGCAGGCGCGTGCGGCGCTGCCGTCGGGCAAGGCGGCCGCGTGGGAGTCGCTCGTCGAGCGCGACGACCTCCCCAACACCGTCGTCCGCTCCGCGGCACTCGGCTTCACGCACCCGGCGACGCGCGACGCGCTCGAGCCGTTCGCGGAGAAGTACTTCGCGGTGGCACGCGACATCTGGGAGTCGCGCACCTTCCAGATCGCGTCGTACCTCCTCGAGGGCCTCTACCCCGCGCCCCTCGCGAACGCGCGGCTGCGCGCCGCGACGAAGGCGTGGCTGGCGGCGAACGGCGACGCCCCCGCCGCCCTCCGCCGCATCGTGGCGGAGAACCTCGCGGGCGTCGAGCGCGCCCTCGGCGCGCAGGAGCGCGACGCCGAGTAAGAGGCGACGCCCACCGACACGCGACGCCCACCGAGACGCGACGCACAGCGGGCCCCGATCGGATCCTGAGGATCCGGTCGGGGCCTGCGCTCTACCATCGAGGGGATGATGACGACAGCGACCGACACGGATGTGACCGACCCCGGCTTCTGGCAGAACGTGCTGGCGAATCTCGCCTCCTTCGGCTGGGATCTCCTGCAGGCGGTGGTCGCCGTCGCGGCCTGCGTGCTGATCGCGTGGCTGCTGCGCTTCCTCATCCGGCGCGTCGTCAAGCGCATCGTCGAGGGCGCGAAGAGCAAGGCGAAGGTCGACGACACGCGCGCCCTCGAGCGCTCGCCGCTCGCGTCCGTCCGCGTCGTGCAGCGCACCCGCACGCTGGGCTCCATCCTCACGAACATCGTGAACGTCATGATGGTGATCGTCGCCCTCGTGCTCGTCTTCTCGATCCTCGCGCCGAACGTCATCACGTCGCTGTCCCTCCTCACCGCGGCGGTCGGCGCGGGCCTCGGCTTCGGCGCTCAGAACATCGTCAAGGACGTGCTCAACGGCATCTTCATCGTCGCGGAGGACCAGGTGGGGATCGGCGACGTCGTCGATCTCGGGCTCGCGACGGGCGTCGTGGAGTTCGTGAGCGTGCGCATCACGCACGTGCGCGACGTCAACGGCGTGCTCTGGTACGTGCGCAACGGCGAGATCACCCGCATCGGCAACATGACGCAGGGATGGTCGCGCGTCGTCCTCGATCTCACCCTCCCGAAGGACGTCGTGCTGGAGGACGTCGAGAGCCTCCTCACGACGACGGCGCAGGGGCTGGCACACGACCCGCGCTGGCGGTCCCGCGTCATCGGCGAGCCCGAGGTCTGGGGCCTGGAGTCGCTCGAAGGCGAGACGCTCGTCATCCGGCTCGTCATCAAGGCCAAGCCGACCGCGAAGGACGACGTGGCCCGCGAGCTCCGTGAGCGCCTGCGCGCCGTGCTCCTCACGGAGGGCATCGACGTGACGGGGATCGCCCGCGCCACGCTCGAGGGCGCGGAAGGCGCTCTGCGCGTGCGCGGCGCCAACCCGCCCACGCTCACGAGCACGCTGCCGGAACGCCCCACCTGGCGTCCGCGCACGCCGGATCAGCCGACGCCGGATCAGCCGACGGCCGACGGCCGCGGCGACGAGAAGGAGGGCGACGCATGAGCGCGACCCACGAGCTGCGCCCGCCGGGCGTGGGGACGTTCTACGAGCAGGTCGGCGGGCGGGCGACGTTCGCGAAGCTCGTCTCGCGCTTCTACCGCGGCGTCGCGGAGGACGAGGTCCTGAAGCCGATGTACCCGGAAGAGGATCTCGGCCCCGCCGAGGAGCGGCTCCTGCTCTTCCTCGAGCAGTACTGGGGCGGCCCGACGACGTACGGCGAGACGCGCGGCCATCCTCGCCTGCGGATGCGCCACGCGCCGTTCCACGTCAATCCCGACGCACGCGACCGGTGGCTCCAGCACATGCGCGACGCCGTCGACGAGCTCGGCCTCTCCCCCGTTCACGAGGCGACGCTGTGGGACTACCTCGAACGCGCCGCGCACGCCATGGTGAACACGTTCGAGCCGACTCCGGGACGTTGAGCCGACCCGGGGCGCGGTCAGCCCTGCCCGGTCGTCCGGACCGGCGTCAGGCCGACGGCGGCCGGCCCTCGGCTGAGGATGTGCCCTCGGTCCAGCGTGATGCGCGTCCAGCGGCCCGCCGTGGACACGCGGGCCTCCTCCTCGCCGCCGATGAAGCCGAACGAGAACGCGGCGAAGGCGACGCCGCGAGGCAGATCGGCCAGTTCCTCGTCCGGCTCGCCCCAGATCGAGCCGCGCACGGTGCGAACGATCTCCTCGCCCGCCCGATCCGGCAGGGCGTGGGCGACCGCCGCGATGCCCCATTGGGCGCGGCTCGCGAGCACGGCGGCCGCGAGGCGCCCGGAGGGCGACCATCCGCCGCGCGGGGGCGACACCCCGGCCCATGCCGGAGCGAGCGCCGTGTCCGGCAGGGCGAGCGCACGCGGATCCTCCGTCTCCGCGAGCGTCGCGACGGTGAGGTCGCACTGCAGCTCCGGGTCGGCGCGCAGCACGCGCAGCGCGAGCACGGTGGGCGTGCGATCGAGGAGACCCTGCGGCGCGAGCGGTGCCGCCGTCATGACGAGGACGCCGTCCGCCGCCTGCAGGCGCACACCGTCGCATCCCGCCTTCTCGGCGCGCCCCGCGAAGGTCAGCGCGTCCTTCGCGGTCCGGTCGTCGGCGAGGAGGAGGCGTGCGGTCACCCGCTCTAAACTAGCAAGGCGCGCCCACGAGGCGCGCCATGCGTCGAACGGAGAACCTGTGACCATCGACCCCTCGCTGGACGACCCGGTGCGGATGATGCTCGACGTCATCGCGCTCGAGCAGACCGAGGCCCGCACGCACGAGGACATCTTCCTCGGCCGGTCCCACTTCATGCCGGGCGGCCGGGTCTTCGGAGGGCAGGTGCTCTCGCAGGTCGTCGCGGCGGCGGCGCGCACGCTCCCCGACGACCGGTTCGCGCACTCGCTGCACGGCTACTTCCTCCGTCCTGGCGACGTGACCAAGGACATCACGTTCGGCGTCGACCGCATCCACGACGGGCGCTCCTTCGCCCGGCGCCGCGTACAGGGGTACCAGGACGGCGTGCCCATCTTCTCCGGCATCCTCTCTTTCCAGGACGCCGATGCGGGCTTCGAGCACCAGATCCCGATGCCGGACGTGCCGGGCCCGGAGGACCTGCCCGACCCCGCCGTCGAGGCGGAGCGCCATCCGCAGTCGAAGCGCCTGCTCGCGGCCAATCCCATCGAGGTCCGGCACGTCGAGGGGAGCCTGCTGCGCGAGGCCCGCGGCGGCGCCCGCCCGACGCAGGCGGTGTGGACCCGCGTGCGTCGGCCCATCGGCGAGAGCAGGCTCGTCCATCAGGCCGCTCTCGCGTACCTGAGCGACTACACGATCCAGGAGCCGCCCCTGCGCGGCGCGGGACTGTCGTGGTCGACACCCGGTCTCAAGGTCGCGAGCCTCGACCACGCCATGTGGTGGCACCGTGAGGGGCGCGCGGACGAGTGGCTCCTCTACGTGCAGGAGTCGCCGGGTGCCCAGGGCGGACGCGGGCTCGCGACGGGCCGCCTGTACACCCGGGAGGGCGCACTCCTCGCGACGGTCGCCCAGGAGATCATGGCGCGCGTCCCCGCGGGGTGAGGCTCAGCCCGCCTGACGCAGATCGGCCTCGAGCGCGACCCAGCCGAGCATGGCGCACTTGATCCGCATGACGTACTTCGCGACACCCTGCAGCGCCGCTGCGTCGCCCAGCTCCTCCGAGGGCTCGACCGCTCCGCGCGAGCGCAGCATCTCGCGGAACTCCGCGATGCGCGCGATCGCCTCCTCGCGCTCGGCGCCCTCGAGCAGGCCCGTCATGATCGATGCGGAGGCCATCGAGATCGAGCAGCCGTGGCCATCCCACACGATGGCGTCGAGTCGCTCGCCGTCCAGCGAGACGCCCACGGTGATCTCGTCGCCGCACGACGGGTTGAGCTCGTGATGAGTGAAGGGCATGCCCGTCGGGTCGCCCTTGCCCTCGGGGTTCTTGGAGTGGTCCAGGATGAGCTCCTGGTAGAGCCGCTGCAGGTCGGCGCTCATCGGTCGGCCCCGAAGAAGCCGCGGACCTCGCCGAGCGCCTCGCCCAGCGCGCGGATCTCGTCGGACGTCGTGTACACGTAGGCGCTCGCTCTCGTCGTGGCGGTGACGCCGAGCCGCCGGTGCAGCGGCTGGGCGCAGTGGTGTCCCGTGCGGACCGTGATGCCCCGGTCGTCGAGGAACTGGCCGACGTCATGCGCGTGCACGCCGTCGACCGCGAAGCTGACGAGTGCGGCGCGGGCCGACCCCGGAGCGGGGCCGACGAGGCGGACGCCGGGGACCGCCGCGACGGCCTCCACGAGCTCGGCCGCGAGATCCGCCTCCCTCGCGTGCACGCCGTCCATGCCGAGGCGGGAGAGGTAGTCGACGGCCGCTCCGAGCCCGACCGCCTGCGTCACCGGCTGCGTGCCCGCCTCGAAGCGGTGCGGCGCGGGGAGGAACTCCGCCTCGTCCATCGTGACGGTCGTGATGGTCGATCCTCCCGTCCGCGCGGGCGGCAGCTCGTCGAGCAGCTCCGCCCTTCCGTACAGCACGCCGAGTCCGTTCGGGCCCGCCATCTTGTGCGCGGAGAACGCGGCGAAGTCGACGCCGAGCGAAGCCAGGTCGACGGACAGATGCGGTGCCGACTGGCATGCGTCGAGCACGGCCAGCGCGCCCACCGCGTGCGCGGCGTCGACGACGTCCGCCACGGGGGCGATGAGCCCGGTCACGTTCGAGACGTGCGCGAACGACACGACGCGCGTCCGGGGCGAGAGCACCGCCCGGAGGTCGTCGGTCGTCCACAGCCCGTCGTCGTCGACGGGCACCCAGCGCAGGGTCGCGCCCGTGCGCCTGGCAAGACGCTGCCAGGGGATGAGGTTCGCGTGATGCTCGGCCTCGGTGACGACGATCTCGTCGCCCGCGCCGAGCGCGAACCGCTCGCCGCCCAGGCCGGCCGAGGCATCGGCCATCCCCAGCGCGACGACGTTGAGCGCGTCGGTGGCGTTCTCGGTCCAGACGATCTCGCGATCGCCGGCGCCGGCGAACGCGGCGACCTTCTCGCGGGCGGTCTCGAACGCGTCTGTCGCCTCGCCCGTCGCCATGCTCGACCCCCTGTGGACGGCGGCGTACTCCGTGCGCGCGAACGCCGCCTCGGCGTCGATGACGCTCGCGGGTCGCTGCGCCGTCGCGGCGGAGTCGAGGTACGCGCGCTCGGGTCGTCCGGCGATGCCGGGGAAGTCGGCGCGCACGTCGGCGACGAGGCGGTCGGACAGGGTCTCGGGCATGGCGGTGCTCCCAGAGGGGGATCGGAAGGGCGTCTCCCAGTCTCTCACCTGAGGAGCGGGCGGGGGCTGTCAGCGGCGCGTGAAGGCGACCGGCTCCTCGACGTAGGGCTCCCACGCGGCGCGCATGCCGGGGTCGAGCCGGACGGGGCGCCCCGTGCCGATGTCGACGAGCACGACCACGGCGTCGGCGCGCGCGTACAGCACCGGCTCGTCGGCGGCGTCGCGGCCGTGCACCTCGTAGCAGACGTCGATGCTCGACCCGCCGAGTCGGCCGATCCACAGCTGCACGTCGAGCGGCCGATGCCCGTACGGCACCGGGCGGAGGTACTCGATGCTCTGGCGCGCGACGAGGGTCACCACGCCCGTCGGCGTCCCCAGCACCTCGGGAGCGAACACCGCGGTCGGCGGCACGTCGGATCCGGAGTCCTCGGCGCGGAAGAACGCGCGGACCCGCGCCTCCTCGAGCAGGCGCAGCATGGAGGCGTTGTTGACGTGCCCGAAGGCGTCGAGGTCTCCCCACCGCAACTGGATGGGCACGTGCACGCGGGTCATGCGGCTCCTGTTGGACGGCCGTCCGGTCACGATCAGGTAACGGATGGCAGGACGGATTCGGCTCCGACGATACCCCGTCGTGGCCCGCCGTCATGCGGATCGCGGCGGGTCGCGGGCGCGCGCACGCGCGCGAGGGACCCCCTCGACGCCTTTGCTAGGGTCGTCGGGTCCGTCCCGCATGCAACTCGGCGGCGGACATCACCGCCCGGCGACGCGTCCGACACGACCGCGCGGTGGCCCGCCCAGGACCGCGGATGCCGCCTCGCGCGGCGTGCGTATGGCCGACGACCAGCCGTCACCCGGCGAGCTGGGAGCCCGGTGCCTCTGCCCGGCTCCGTCTGCCCGGACCGCTACCGATGACCGAACGCGGATGTTGCACACCGACGCAGCCGCGCTCGGCGCATGGAGAACGTGACCGAGAACGACACGACCACAGCCCTGCGCGCAGAAGGCCTCTTCAAGGTCTTCGGGCGCCGCCCCGCCGACGCCGTGGAGCGCCTCCGCTCCGGCACCCCGCGCGATGAGCTCGACGGCGCGACCGCCGCCGTCATCGACGCCTCCTTCGAGGTCCGCCGCGGCGAGATCTTCGTCGTCATGGGCCTGTCCGGCTCCGGCAAGTCGACCCTGATCCGCATGCTCAACGGCCTCCACGATGCGACGGCCGGCACGATCGAGATCGGGGGCGAGCGCATCACGGGCATCCCGGCCGCTCGGCTCCGCGAGATCCGCCGTGACCGGGTGTCGATGGTGTTCCAGCACTTCGCGCTCCTCCCCCACCGAACCGTCGCCGCCAACGTCGCGTACCCGCTCGAGCTGCAGGGCGTCGCCCGCGCGGAGCGGCTCGCGAAGGCGGCGGAGATCCTGCGCCTGGTCGGGCTCGACGGATGGGGCGACACGCTCCCGTCCGAGCTCTCCGGCGGCATGCAGCAGCGCGTCGGCATCGCGCGCGCCCTCGCCGCGGACACCGACATCCTCCTCATGGACGAGGCGTTCAGCGCGCTCGATCCCCTCATCCGCCGCGAGATGCAGGACCAGCTCCTCGAGCTGCAGCAGACGCTCGGCAAGACCATCGTCTTCATCACGCACGACCTCAACGAGGCCATGCTCCTCGGCGACCGCATCGCGGTCATGCGGGATGGACGCATCGTGCAGATCGGGACGCCGGAGGACATCCTCACCGACCCCGCCAACGACTACGTGGAGCAGTTCGTCCAGGACGTCGATCGCGCGCGCGTGCTCACGGCGGGGAACGTCATGGAGCGGCCCCGCCCTGTCGTCGCCGAGGGCGCGGGTCCGCGCACGGCGCTGCGGACCATGCGCGACGCCTACACGTCGGCGACGTACGTGGTCGGACGCGACCGGCGCCTCGCCGGCATCATCACCGATCGCGACGCGATGAAGCTCGTCCGCCGCGGCGAGAGCTCGCTCGCGTCCATCCTGAGGCCGGTACCGCAGGCCGTGGGGCGCGACGACGTCCTGATGGACCTGTTCGTGCCCGCCGTCGAGTCGCCGCTGCCGCTCGCGGTGACGGACGAGCAGAGCCGGCTCGTCGGCGTCATCCCGCGGGTCACGCTGCTCGCCGCTCTCGGCCCCGGTCCCGGGGCGACGGAGGAGATCATGCTGCCGCAGCAGCCCATCCCGACGACCGTCATCGACCAGGTGCTCGCGGAGGCCGACGCCGCCGACGTCGCTCTGACGGGTGCGGCAGCAGAGGAGGTGCGCTGATGGACGGCTTCATCCGGATCCCGCTGGGCGATGTCGTCGCGACCGCCGTCGACTGGCTCGTCGCGAACGCGCAGGGCCTCTTCGCGGTGCTGCGCGCCGTGTTCACGGGGATGTACGACGCGCTCTACACGGTGCTCGGCGCCGACTACTTCTGGATCGTGCCGGGCACGCTCGCCGTGACGGGCATGTCGGTCGTGGTGATCGTGTTCGCGCTCGTCGCGCTCCTCGCACGCGGATGGGTCTTCGCCGTCGGCACGACGGCCGGGCTCCTCTTCGTCGCGTCCGTCGCACAGTGGGACAACGCCATGGCGACGCTCTCGCTCGTGATCGTCGCGACGTTCTGGGCGCTCGCTGTGGCCATCCCGCTCGGGATCGCCGCCGCGAGGAACGACCGGGTGTCCGGGGCCATCCGCCCCGTGCTCGACTTCCTGCAGACGATGCCCGCGTTCGTCTACCTCATCCCCGCGCTCCTGCTGCTCCGCGTCGGCGTCGCGCCCGGCATCATCGCGACGATCGTGTTCTCGCTCGCCCCCGGCGTGCGCCTCACCGAGCTCGGCATCCGCGGCGTCGACCGCGAGGTCGTCGAGGCCGGGCAGGCGTTCGGTTCGACACCGGGCCGCATCCTCCGCCAGATCCAGCTGCCGCTCGCGCTGCCGACGATCATGGCCGGAGTCAACCAGGTCATCATGCTCGCCCTGTCGATGGTCGTCATCGCGGGGATGGTCGGGGCCGGCGGCCTCGGCGGCGACATCTACGCGAGCCTCGGACGGCTCGACACGGCGCTCGGCGTCGAGGCCGGACTGTCCGTCGTCGTCATCGCGATCATCCTCGACCGCCTCACGGGTGCGTTCGGGAAGCGGCTCGGGCTCTTCGCGCGCCTCTCCCGCGCGGTCGCCACGCGTCGGAGCGCAGCGGCGGGCGCCGTGCCGGACGCCCCCGCGCACACGGAAGACGCGCCGCTCGCGGCGGTGCGCTGATCAGACCTGCGGGCTCCGCCATGGAGCCCGTGGCACCGGAGCTCAGCCGGTGCATCCGGGCGGCGGGAGAGACTCTCCCGGCTCGAGGAAGGAATCACAGCATGAACAAGCGGATCCTGGCGCTCGCCGGGCTCACCTCGGCGGCGGCGCTCTCGCTCAGCGGCTGCGTCGCGACGGCCGAGCAGGTCGCCGGCGCGGACGGCGGCGACGGATCGTCGCAGGGCACGATCACGATCGCCGAGTTCAGCGGCTGGGAGGAGGGCATCGCGACCTCCGAGCTGTGGCGCGTCGTGCTGGAGGACGCCGGCTACGACGTCGAGATCGAGCCGGTGGACGCAGCCGCGGTGTTCCAGGGGCTGTCGGACGGCGACTACGACATCACGACCGACGTCTGGGAGCCCGTCACGCACGCCGAGTACCTCGACCGCTACGGCGACAGCATCGAGAAGATCGGCACCTGGAACAGCGAGTCGAAGCTGACGGTCGCCGTGAACGAGGACGCGCCGATCGACTCGCTCGCGGACCTCGCGGAGAACGCCGACGCGTTCGGCGGGACGATCGTCGGCATCGAGCCCGGCGCCGGCCTGACGGGCGTGATGGAGTCCTCCGTCATCCCGGCCTACGGGCTCGAGGGGATGGACTTCCAGACGTCGTCGACGCCCGCCATGCTCACCGAGCTGCAGGCGTCGATCGACGCCGGCGAGAACGTCGTCGTGACGCTCTGGGAGCCGCACTGGGCGTACTCGGCGTTCCCGATCCGCAATCTGGAGGACCCCGAGGGCACGCTGGGCGACGCCGAGACGCTCAGCACGTACAGCCGCGAGGGCTTCGCGGACGACTTCCCCGAGGTCGCGGAGTGGCTCGCGGCGTTCGAGATGGACACCGACGTGCTCGCGGACCTCGAGGACGTCATGTTCAACCAGAACGCCGGTGCGTCGGACTGGGAGCCCATCGTGCGCGAGTGGGCGGAGCAGAACGCCGACTACGTCGCGGGACTCACGAGCTGA
The DNA here is from genome assembly GCF_053617895.1 of Microbacterium sp. NPDC055683. Taxonomy (NCBI): domain Bacteria; kingdom Bacillati; phylum Actinomycetota; class Actinomycetes; order Micrococcales; family Microbacteriaceae; genus Microbacterium; species Microbacterium sp. NPDC055683. The sequence goes on from NZ_JBSHGQ010000016.1 coordinate 69,940, forward strand.
CCTGCCCCGCTGCACGACGACGCCCGTCCGGATCTCCGGG